>JAGLMX010000028.1 GCA_023139785.1 Candidatus Aenigmatarchaeota archaeon
TGGCGTTGTTGCAAAAATTGTCCGGAAAGAAGCATGATTCAATTTCAAAAACAAGCTTAGGATGCTGGTGCGTTGACGATGAACTAGGTCAAATCAGTAGGTTTGGTGCATTATCGAGGATTGGAACGTTATCGATGGGCATTTTAACTTTCAATGTGGCACACTAAAACCGAAAATCATCTAGGCGCAAAAAGCGAAGGGTGTTGCGGGTTAGAAATAGGCGTTCTAATTGTATTCTTCTTTTAATTTTTTTTCGAGTTCATTCATTTCATCTAAGGCTTCTTCACTACTCACTAACCTCAGAGGATACGCCCCTTCCAAGATTATTCTTTCTAATTTCTTCTTTGTCTCGTAATCGTCAACCACTATTTTTACGTCCCCTATGATATCTCCATCTTTGTTTATTGCATGCCGAATTAATCGAACATCTTTATCGCCACTGATATCCAGAGCGTCTTCAGGAAATGCTATATCTGAACCTAATTGTAGGAATCCTGTTGTGAAATTATCGTAATTCATGCTTTTTACTGAATCGTGTATTTGTCTTGTGGTGTATGTTATATGGGTTCCAATTATCTGTTTATATCGAGAATTGAGAAGAACGGATTTAAATATTAATTTAAAGGGGGCTGTCGCCCTAAGTTTTCTAAAATCTGTTTCTCCAACGCCTTTATAGACAGACATCGTAAAATAGTAAACAGAATGAGCATATTTATTTCCAGTGGAATTCATTAGTCATCGCATCCTTGCTTATATGGTCTAAAAAACACCATTTTTCAGACTGTCAAGAAATACCTCGTCATTTTCTTCATTGAACACTTTTGCATCCAATATTTTTAAACCAGAGCCAGGGACGACAGATAAAGCCAATACGTCTAAAGGATCTGCACCTTTAATTATGGCTTTAGCCTTATCACTAACGTCGTGGTATTTATTTTCAACGACCAGAAAATCTCTTTTGGTAATCAATTTCACTGTTGGTTGCATATTTCCCATAGATATCACCCGCATATGCTTTCGCATATGTATGAATATACTAAACTATTATATATATTTTTATAAATGTATGGTTTTGCGTGGTCTGTGTACACGCGCTCCAATTCACCTTAAGGCAGGCAAACTCACTAATCATGACTCCATTTCCTTTATTTTTTCAAGTGTTTTCTTTCCATTCTCCGTAAGCATGTAGATTCTGCCTTTCTTACTTTCAGGGTTAACACACTTTATGATTCCCTTGTCCGATAGGTCTTTGAGTTTCAGGGAAACGTTTGCTAAACTAGATCTCATTGCCTTAGAGAGTTGAGTTGGTGTTCTCGGTTTTTCCAGAAGCAGCAGCAAATTCTTCCTCTTCTCACTTTTTACAATGAATCCTACATCATCCCATATCATGTGTTAATTTGGTTCAACCTTGAATAGGACGATTATTATAGAATGATTAAGCTTTGATTAAGTTTAAATATCTTTAATCTAAAATGATGCTATGAAAAAAATCTTCGTCATTGCGATGATTTTGCTTTTTCTACCCCTCGTGCAAGCCATAGAAGTAAGCGAACACGAACCAATATCTATTCACGTAGGTCATACAGGTCTTATCAAGGCAACGATAATCGAAACCAACGAATATGCTTCTTTTGGCATATACGCTACGTGTACGGATGGCTTTTCTCAGGTCGGTGGGACTATCGTGGGTACTGGAAGCCAGACTACATCGATTCCTATCGTGTGTTCAGGAGAAGAAACGTCTGGAACGTGCACCATCAACGTTTATGACAGTAATAAACCTCAAGACAAAGACTCCATGAGCGTCCCAGTAGAATGTATTCTGCCACGTCTTTGCAATCCTGGAGAAAGAAGATGTAATGGAAACAATATAGAATTCTGTAATGAGGATGGATCTGGTTGGGGAACATACAAAACATGTGAAAATGATTGCGAATACAATAATTTCGAGCCCGGATGTAAAATCAATGAAACCGAATTCGATCCAACCATTGTGATTTTCGCGGTCTTTGTCATAGTTATCTTGATAGTCGCTTTTTATTGGAAAAGGAATCAATCTAAAAATTCAGGCAAGCCGTAAAATGCCCTACTTTTAACATACATTCTTACGATGATGCCCTTACAGATAAGATACGTGATTGTTGAATGGAGGCGCCTATTATCTAGGTCCCTGAAAAATAGCCTTATCTCATCCATGTCCACGAACTCATTTTTATGTTTTAACAGTGTTATTATGCCTGTTTTTATCACCCCTTTTTTTGGGACATATGTTACTTTATTGATATTTCTGAGACGCTTCATTCTCTTTATTGATATGGTCGCCATGCCAATCAGCACTCCTCTCTATTAAATCGAGTAGTTTGTTATCTTTGAGATTCAAATCAATGCCAGCTGCCTGAGCGGGGGTTCTTCCATTTAAGCTCATATGAGGCCGAATTTGATTGTAAAAAACCGAAAATAGGTTCATGAAATCAGTAGCAGAATTCATATTATCAAAACCGCCTCTGGTAGTTCTCGTTCTATCTTTCACGTGTCCAAAAAATCTCTCTATTGGATTGTTCTCCCCTCGATCCTTTATTCCAGCAGAAACTACATGGTATGCCCTTGGAGGAGAATATTTGAAATACGCTTTCTTGAATGCTCTGGGATAAACGCCAAAACCATCGGTTACGACGTATTTTGGGTCATTCTTCATCTTGCTCTTGCATTCTGAAAACATTCTAATCGCGTCTTTCATACCCCTTCCATCCGACAATATCAGAGATAATAAATATTTGGTTTCCTTATTTATGCTCCCCCAGAGATAATGAAAGTTCCCATTTACCTTTATCATCGTCTCATCGCTGTTGATTGTACATTCTTCATCATAATTCATTACCATGCTGTTTTCGTATTCTTTCAACATCCCACCATATTTACTTTTCCATCTCAATATCGTAGCGTGACTCACCTCAATGCCTTCATTGTCTTTCATGTAGTTGACAATTTTTCTCACAGACATTCCATTGATGAACAGGTAAATGCATTTTCCTATGAACTTTTTATCGAATCTCATTTTCAGAAAGCCATCATTATGGGAGAATGTTTTTCCACAGGACAGACATTTATAGACCCTCTTCTTACCGCTCTTGTTTTTCCTGTATCCATGACTCAGATGATCAGTGTTCCTGCAAAATCTACATTTTATTTCCATTCAAAACCATCTCCGATCTTCTCCAGAGCAGGTATGTTAGCTTGAGATCCTGTTTATTGTAATAGACCATTTCTGAAAATCTCTTTTGCTGGAACAACTTATTGACACTGCATGCTTTCTTCAGTTTACCAAAACCGAATAGATATTCCCCCCATTCACCGAGTTTCCCTGGTCTGTTCATAGAAGGCATGCCATTAATTGATTTCATTATCCTCATTAGATCGACTGTTCTTGCTTTGAAAAGAAGTCCTCCATCGATTCCATACTTCATGCACTTCGCGAATATAAAGCGTAGGTCAAATGGAAGGTTATAGCCTATAATCTGTTCAAACTTACGATAATTGAAATATCTGACGAATCTCTCTATTATGTATCTTTCAAGCTCATCAGTGAACACGATAGTCTTGCTTCTATCTACGTCGAATGTACCTATGCAAAGGATCCTACCTTCTCTAGGACTACCATTCTCTGCTTCTATGTCCAAGATCAATACCTTATTCGTCATATTCGCACCTTTCATATGAATATTGCGAATATAACTTTAAATACTTTCCATTTTTCATGTGAAAAAAATAAACTTTATATATTCCGATGAATAATATAACATATGGATAAAAAAAACATATTATCTGATCGTAAAAAGGACGATTTTATTTGGGAATCGCCTTCAAAACCAAGAGATATCGAAAAGGATTTACCACATGATACGGAACAGATAACAGAGAGTGCTGTAATCAGTCAAGATAAAAGAGGTCAATTTTTTGTAAGATTTTCAAAGATTGTTGCCGAAGCTCTGGAGTTGAATACTGGATTTAAGTTACTGTTCAATCTAGAAGTCCCCGTAAACAAGGAAAAGGGTTTTCGTGTAAATACAATCACATGCGAAGTTATAAGGGACAATCAAAAGAAATAGGTGGTAAACAATGATAGTAAAAACCAGACCGAAATTCAATCATAATGAAATGGCGATTCTATCAATGATGAGACGGAGAAAATACCACCCATACACAACCAATGAGATAGCTAAAAACTTGGGAATTAGCTGGCACACCGCAGAATCAACACTAAAGAAACTATTCACGAGAGGATATATTAAACGCGGGAAAAAACGGGATTCTCGAACAATTCGATGGAAATTAGTGTCCGAATCTTAACCATCGATAATGTTCCAATCCTCGATAATGCGCCAGCTCTCAGAATTACTTCATATATTCGGTAATGTTCCAGTATCCAAGCTTAGCAACCTTTATATACTTTACACGTGAATATACGTTGTTAAAACTCAAAACTTCTTTCATTGGGAGAAGGAATCCTGCAGAACCTGTAGGGTTTGATAGATTGTGTGCAAACATTTGCTAAAATCAGTGCACAATCTATGGCGGCAAAATCTGCATAGTCGGATTGCGTTGTTGTGTTAGGAATATTGTAGTGTCAGGAGACGAAAGAAATGGGTACAGTTCATCGGCCAAGAAGGGGCTCGCTTGCAGTTGCACCGAGAAAAAGATCAAAGCGTATATACCCTCGAGTATCTTCAAAAAGAGCTATGAAGGATGTAAAACCTCTTGACTTTGCAGGTTATAAAGTTGGCATGACAGAAGTTCGCATGATTGATGACCGGGCAGGGTCTCCAACACACAACCAGCAAGTTGTTGTTTCTGCGACAGTAATTGAGACGCCACCGCTTTATGCAACCGGTGTTCGCGCGTACAGGAAGCATCCATACGGTGTGGATCCTGTTAGCGAGATTTGGGCAGAGCAGAAAAAAGAGCTCTCAAGAAAAACAAGTATTTCAAAAAAGAAAGTTGATGTTTCAAAAAAGATGGCAGAGCTTGAAAAAAAGCTTGAAGATTTCTCAAAAATTACACTTATTGTTAATACACAGCCTGTTAGCGCAGGCATAAGCAAGAAAAAGCCCGAACTTTTCGAGACAGATCTTGGCGGAAGCGTTTCTGAGATGTTTGCATATGCAAAAGAGCATATTGGAAAGGAAATTCCGATAAAAGATGTTTTTGTTGAGGGCGAATATATTGATACTGTAGGCGTTACTGTCGGGAAAGGATTTCAGGGAAGTGTAAAGCGATTCGGTGTTAAGCTTCTTGCGAAAAAATCGCAAAAACTGGTGAGAAAAGCAGGTAATCTCGGGCCTTGGCACCCGCACAAAGTCAGCCCAAGAGTTCCGCAAATGGGTCAGATGGGATTTCACAAACGCACCCAGTTCAACAACAGGATACTTAAGATAGGTGAAGATCCAAAGGAAATAAATGCCGATGGCTGGAAGAGATATGGTCTTGTGAAAGGGCAATATCTTTTGGTTCGCGGCTCAATACAGGGTCCGACAAAAAGAGTAATACGAATGCGGCATGCATTGCGCTCTCACATGGGCAAGGTCTTGTCACCGCAGATAGTGTCACTTAAAGTATAATGAAGTGTGTTAGAATATGAAAGCAATAATTCATGCTGTAAACGGCTCAAAAAAAGGAGAGGTAACTCTTCCTGCGCAGTTTGGCGAAGAATACAGGCCGGACGTCATAAAGCGCGCTGTCCTAGCAATGCAGAGCAATGCACGGCAGGCATATGGCGCAAACCCGGACGCAGGTTTCAGAACCAGTGCAAAACACATTGCGCGAAGAAGAAAATACGGCACATGGGCAAACAAGAACATGCACAGGATACAAAGAATTCGCATAGGTTCGGGTGCTATGACCGGTGTAGCACGGCTTGTCCCGGGCGCAGTCAAAGGAAGGCGCGCGCACCCGCCAAAGGCAGAGAAAGTGTGGTCTGAGAAAATCAATGACAAGGAAAGGCGCCTTGCAATACGCTCTGCAATCGCAGCAACAGTGAACCCTGAAACCGTAAAAGAAAGAAATCATGTTTTTGACTCGAAACTCGCGTTTCCGCTGGTTGTCGAGGGCGCATTTGAGAAAATTCCAAAGACAAAAGACATCCTTGAGGCTCTTGAAAAGATAGGGCTTGAGGGCGAAATCGTGCGCACAAAGGAAAAGAACATTCGTGCAGGGCGCGGCAAAAACCGTGCAAGGCCGTACAAAAAGAAAATAGGTCCTTTGATAGTTGTTGCAAGCGACAAAGAGTCTGTAAAGAAATCCGCAGAAGCAATACAAGGTGTTGACGTTGTGCAGGTTGACCAGCTCAATGCAGAAATGCTTGCACCGGGCACAAAGCCCGGAAGGCTCACAGTCTGGACAGAGTCCGCTGTTGAGAGGCTTTCAAAAGAGAATTTGTTCATGAAGTGATTTTTATGGCTGTTGAAGAAAAACCAATAAAAGACACTGTAGAAGAGCCTGTAGTAGAAAAAGAAATAGTGTCAGAAACAGCCGAAAAAATAGAAACACCAGTAATTGAAGCCCCAAAGAAAGAAGCAGCTCCAAAAACAGTTGAAAAGAAAACAGCACCTGTTTCGGCAAAGCCAAAAAAAGCAGAAGAAAAAAAGAAAGTTCCTGCAAAAGCAGAAAAAAAAGAAGTGCCAAAACAGCCAAAAATAGACCCTTGGACGGTACTTAAATTCCCTCATTTGAGTGAAAAATCAACAGCAAACATTGAGCTTCAAAATAAGCTTGTATTCATAGTTAAAAACCGCGCATCAAGAAAGCAGATAAAAGATGCTGTTGAGAGCGCGTTCAATGTAAAGGTTGTCAAGGTCAACATGACCTCGACAACAAAAGGCGAGAAAAAGGCGTTCGTGCGCCTTGACGCGAAAAACTCGGCTGCTGATATTGCAACGAGACTGGGTATGATGTAGTATGGGAAAACGAATCATCGCGCAGGCAAGAGGACACGGATCCTTGACATACAGGGCACCAAGCCACAGGTATGTCGGCAGGGTTCGGTACAGGGCTCTTGTCAAAGGCAATGCAAAAGGCATTGTAGCAGACCTGATAAATGATCCGGGCAGAAGCACACCTATTGCAAAACTTGCGTATGATGACGGTGTAGAATGCCTTGTTCCGGCAGCGCACGGAATGC
>JAGLMX010000029.1 GCA_023139785.1 Candidatus Aenigmatarchaeota archaeon
CATGGTAATGGGAACAAAAAAGAAGTTCATACCAAGGCAGCGCGACTATAAAGGCGAGGAAAAAGAGCTTTATACTCCGGCAGGTGAGTCTGAAGTAGAATCTATTTACAAAGACATATCCCGCGAAGAGGATCGTTTTGCTCCAAAGCACATTCTTCCGCCGGACGAGGATGAATTTGAGCCTGAAGAAGAACCTGAAGTCGTGCGCGTACACTCTCGCGAGACAATGCTTCGCGAGGATAAAGAAGAAATTGAGCCCTTGCGCCGCATGGCCCCATACATTATGGGTAATTTGTTTGACCGAGTACGGTTTCTTGATGAGCGCATAACAGAATTAAAGGATGCGCTCGAGTTGCGCAAAAATATTCATGATGACATCGTGTCTGAACTTGACCTTGAGATAGAGGAAAAGCGCGGTATGCTTTCAAAAGTGACTGATGCTGATGACCTTCGCGATCTGAAGCTTGACATCTCAATGCTGCGCGGGCAAAAGCGCAGGGAGGCTGTGCAGTTCTGGCGCGATAATCTTGAATTGAACACAGAAATCAGGACGCTTTGGGAGCAGTATGAGACTGAAAGGAAAATAGCCGCTCTTTTCAAGGAACTGGACGAGAATTGATGATACATGTTTGTTGATAGAAACGCGCTTGGTGACATTGCCCGCGAGATAAAAAATCTTGCTCCTGTACTGGGTAAGCAGAATTCCGAGCGCCTTGAAAGAGCATATCTTCTCGGGGATGAGGAAACGCGCAAGAGAATTCTTTTTGTGATTGACGCGCTTAAGGCAACAACATTTTCAGACGAGGAAATGAAGAACTCACTTTTGCTTGAGCCGCCGAAAAGCAGCGTGGCAGGGCACGGAAAACTAAACATCGGCACAGTACTTTACGGCAGAAAAAGGATGTATCCATTCAATATTGACATGCAAATGCTTCTTACGCATGTTGCTATTTTTGGTTCGTCCGGTTATGGAAAAACAAACATCATCCATCACTTTATCCAGGGGCTTGCAGAAGAGAACATACCTGTTTTGGTCTTTGATTTTTCAAAGAGAAACTACCGCGACCTTGCAACACTGCCGATAATTCGTGACAAGATAAAAATTTACACTCCCGGAAGAAGCGTATCACCATTCCAGTTCAACCCGCTCATGCCGCCGGACGGTGTGCCTGTTTCTGAATGGGCAAAAGAGTTTGCAGAAGTCTTTGACCACGCGTACTGGCTTCTTGGCGGCGGGAAGCATGTGGTTTTGAAAGCCCTCGGGGAAATATATGAGAAAGCTGTTCGCACACCGCGCATAAGGGATCTGAAATTATGGGCAGATATGTACGCTTCAAATAAGAGCATCTCTGCACGAGAGCGAAACTGGGTAGCTACAGCCCAAAGGCCAATTGATTCTCTTTGCTTTCAAGGGACAAGAGAAATTTTTGAGAACGCGCAAGGCATGAACCCATCAGAATTTTTTACATCAAATGACATAACAATTCTTGAGCTTGATGCACTTACAAGCAATGACCGCACCTTCTTTATTGAAATACTCCTTCAGTGGGTTCGCGACTGGCTGCTGGTTTCAGGTTCGCGCGAGAAGTTGCGCGGTGTAATCGTTCTTGAGGAAGCGCACCACATGGTGAACCGCGAGAAATCAAGCAAACTTGGAAGCGAAACAGTGGTAGACCTCATATTTCGTGAAATCCGTGAGCTTGGAATCGGAATCCTGTTCACAGACCAGCACCCATCCCTCATAAGTTACCCTGCTCTTGGAAACACAAGCACTCAGATTTACATGAACTTAGGGCTTGATGCCAAGCACTCATCAGACATACTTGATTCAAGCAACATGCTCGGCCTTGACTACGAGCGCGAGGGACGAAACATAAGAAAACTCCCTGTTGGGCATGGCATAATTCTTTCAAGAAGAATTGAATTCAAAGACCCTTTTGTTGTCGAGTTCCCTCTTGTGCAGATAAAAAAAGGAACCGTCACAGATGAAATGGTAAAGGAACTGATGAATGTTGATGAAAAAGACCTGCCCAGGGAAAAAGAGATTCCGAAACCCGGTGAGGTAATAAAGACAGAAAGCACAAATCCAAAATTCAATATGTCCGGCCGCGAGTGGGAAATAATCGGGGCTATCGGCCGCGGGCTTGGAGCAACAGCCTCTGAAATATCGCGTTCAATAGGGGTATCCGGAACCGCATTTCGTGAGTATTCAAAAAAGATGATTGAAGAGGGATTTGTCGGTGCAAGAAGTGCAAAAGTGTCCAGGCAGGACACCCGGCTGTTTTACCTGACAGACAAGGGCGGCGAGGCATTTATCCAGACATTTCGGGAAGAGCGCATCCCGCAAAAAGAAGAATTCAATATGGAGCCAATAATCCAGAAATTCATAATGGACGGCTATAGCGCAACGCAAAAAGGCAGCGACCTGATATTAACAAAAAAAGGAAAGACAGAGCGCGCAAAGATCGTGTCAGACCCGGCAGAAGACATTTCCGAATTTGTTGATGACTACGCAGCACACATATTTTTCTCATCAAATGTAGTAAAGAATGCATGCATGCAGATATTTTCTGAACTTTTCAAAGGGCGCGCAGTGATTCACACATTGACAGCGCGCGAAGCACTTGAAGGAAAGGGTTTCAAAAGGCTTGAGTTTTCGTAAGGTTTTCTTCCTCTCAAACCGAAACATTTATATTACAATCGTAATAATATTATTACATATGTTACAAAATTATAACAAGTGGTCTGTATTGAAAGTATTTTTCGACAATCCAAGCCCCGAGGGCTTTGGATTGCAGTTAAGGGAAATTAGCAGGGCCGTAAAACTAGCCCCGACCTCTGTAAAAAACTATCTGGATGCTCTTGAAAAAGAAGGCCTGATTGTCGTAGAGCGTCATAGGGTGCAAAGATATCCGGCGTATCGGGCGAACACAGATAGCGAAAAATTCAGATTTCTTAAAAAAACAGACATGCTTTTTTCAATAAGGCATTCTGGTCTGCTCAAATATTTTGATGACGCATGCATGCCGGATGCCATTACCTTGTTCGGTTCTGCAGCAAGAGGCGAGGACACAGCAGACAGCGATATTGACATTTTTTTGTTATGTAAAGAAAAAAAACTTGACCTGAAAAAGTTTGAGAAGAAGTTAAAAAGAAAAATAAGCCCTTTTTTTGGCACTGATTTCAACAAGTTGAGTGCTGAGCTTAAGAACAACATCATAAACGGTTCGATACTGAAAGGGTATCTAAAGGTGTTCTGATGAACTTCGGCCTAAAAAAAGTTTTTCCGGATAAAGAGAAAGCGAAGTCTATGCTGAAGATGGTTGAGACAACAATTGAGATGATAAAAACAGTGGACATGGAAAAATTTCCTTCAAATGTCTTAAAAGAGTATTATGACGTCATAAGAGAGCTTATTGCGGTTATTGTCCTTATGGACGGGTACAAGACACAGGGCGAGGGAGCACACAAAAAGCTGATAGATTTTCTTGCAGAAAACTATCCTGAATTTACAGAATACGAAATATCTCTCATTGATGGCTTGAGGGACATGAGAAATAGGATAGCATATGACGGCTTTTTTGTTGAAAGCGAGTACCTTGAGCGCAAAGCAGGCGTTATTCAGAGGCTGATTGAAAAACTGACGGCTCTTGCCACCAAAAAAATAGAGTAATTTATTCAATGGGAGTCTCTTTAGCATAGCGCAATCGGCAACATATTGTTACACTCATTCAATTAGATGCTTTCAAGTATACTACTTCAAAGTATGCTGTCTTATGAGGCACAGATAGTTCACCAAAAAGAGTTTTCTTCGCGCAACCGCTGGTTGAAGAGATATCGAAGGACGGCATAAAATTGGTTTAGCCGCTGTTCTGTTCTCGCCCTCTGAAAGTATATTAAGCGCCCGATGCAGATGTTTTGTGTGTGGCGAGTATGCGAAGACAACCAAAACAGGATGTTGAAGACGCTATTGAGTGCGCTGAAAAATATTTAGATAAAAATGATTTGTCTGGAGCAGAAAATAAATACCATCTTGCATTGAGATATATTGAAGCATACCAGAAACGTAGTTTGAAGATTTCTAACTTAAGCGCTCTTTCTAATCGTTTAGATGCTATTCAAGCAGAACTACTACGCAAGACATCAAACCAGGATGGCTATAGCTATCTTAGTTTCAACTTGCGCATGGTGCGAACCCGGTTTTATTCAGATTACGGAGATATTATACGCGAATATGAGACCTATGATCAATCAGGAAAACGCAAGACAGGCTGGCGAAGTATTCTGACAAGATCAACAAGAAAGCGCGATGAATTAAAAGAAAAGCTTTCTAAAATTGGATATCTGGGTATACGGGAACTTCAGGAGCTTACAGAAAAGCGGTCATCAGAAAACAATAAAGAACAGCAGGAGTCTTTGGATGACAAAATACGCCAGGAGATAAGAAAGCTGCCTGAAACACTCAAGCCAGTGGTTGAGAGTTATTTTAAGGAAGCTAAAAAAAGCTCAACTGAAACTAAAAACGATTCACCTCAGTTAGTCGAACCCGAAGATTCTGAAAAGGAACAGTCGTTGTCAGAGCCCATAATACCCCAGACATCACAGGATAACTCTGGAAGACAGCGTCCTGAACCCGTAAAACTCGAAGAGGAGGATAAACCGGCGCCGCAAAAAATTGAACCATCCCGCACAGAGCAGGAGTATGATGATAGAATCAAAAAACTAAACATGCATTCACAGGGCACACAAAGCAAAACTTCAACGCATCTGGGTTCCGGCACATACATCATGAATTCTTATGGCCATATAATAGACAAAGATACCGGAATCGACAGAAAAGTAGATGAAAAAACCAAGGAGCAGTACATATGGCTTATTGGTATCAAAGACGAAAAAAAAGGCATACTCCTACTCATTGATAAAGATAACATTTCAGTGGCATCCCCAATAAGTTATTGTAATTTCGAAAATAGTCGGGTTGAAGAAGGAATTGGGATTTACGTTACAGATCGTTTTTCAACAGGAATAAAAAACACATTAGAAGCGGCACACGATGCTATCAAAAAATACAAAGGAAAAGGACCTTATGACGAAGACTTAGTTTTTAAAGATTTTGTTGTAATGGATAAGATTCTTGATAAAATAAATACCGCTCCGGTAAATGAAGAGTTAGTAAGCGCAGTTTATAAGCAGGCTCAAAATAATGTGCCGTTTAGGGCAGATTTTGAAGGTATCCAAGCTATTGACTCGTTACTGAAAGAAAAGATGCCGCGAAAGATATATATCGGAAATAATATAACGTCCATAAATATTTCTGGTCGAGATATAATTATAACCGATGTATCAGAGGGCATAAAAGCCAAACAAATTCCCGTTACTGGCGAAATAAAACTTTTTGAAATGAATGTGGCTTTCAAGGAAATAGTGCAGGATTATGAAGCAGGTGAAATTGAAAATAAAAAAGCCATTGAAGCCGCAGGCAAAATTATTGAGTTATTAAATAATCCCTCACTTGATGCAGCCGACGCGGCTGAGCGCGACCGATTAGTTGAACAGATTTCAAATAAAATCGAGTCATGGAAACAAGAAAGCGAACAGAACAGCAATGGAGCGGTTGAGCCAAAACTATATTGCGGTGTTTGTGGTCGCGAGTTGAATAGTGATCGTTCATGCAAACACTGTACTTACACAGACGTCACGTACGGACACGAAAAAAATCTGATGGATACACTTCTCGGACATTCATGGGAGACGGATTCGCCAGAACGTGTCGGCGCGTGGATAATTGCAAGGGAGTTTAGCAAGCTTGTAAACAGTCATGTAATTTCCAAAGAAGACTATCCTAAAAACGTAGCTGAGATAGATGAGCTACTACAGAAGCTATCATCAAAGCAATTAGAAGAAGATGCACACAAGAGCCTCCAAACAATTTACACTACATTTGTAGAAAATAACAGGATCTTTCGCAACAATGCTCTTGGCACTGGAAATAGTGAGAATGTTGATTCAAATAACAATCATTCTGATGGGCAAAGTTCGAGAGATGCGCCAGATGAAAAGAAGAATCTGCCCGAACATAAAAAGCCAAAATTAATTTACCTTCCGATGTATCATAAAACACACAAAGATTTTATTAACTGCATGTTTTCTGAGCAAGTGAATGGCCTTAATGAAGAAGATTTGTGTGTCATAGAGGATTTTCGGGAGTCAGAAAAATTGAGAAATTTAAGTGGAACAGTTTACAATCGAATATCGATGGGTGAGGATCCAGAAAAATCAATGAAGTTTTCTGATGGTCGAAAGATTATGCCGATTGAGTGTTTTAATGAATTTATGCAAGACCTTGTTCGTTGTATCTTTAATAAAAAATTCAGTATTTTTGTAGAACCTTCTTCAGAAAGTGCAGAAAGAGGGCTGCAAGATTTTGAGTTCAATATTCCAAAAGCCATAAGTGCCTTTATGACAGGAAATCTCGAAGTTTGCTTTCAATATATTGTCGCTGGTGTTCAATGCATGGCTAAAAGCGTCAGAGTGCGCGACAAACTGACCACAGAAATGATTGAAAAGTTTTGTGTTAAAGCTCCTGATAAAAACATACTCGTCATACGTGGAGGAACTCATTATCTTTATGAGTTGCTTCACGAGCGATTGCACAATCGTTATTCTTGCAAGGAAGTAGTTCCATCTATTGGTTATCATGTAACTCAAATGAATGAATTGATTACGCGAGTTGCCAGAGGAGACAATGTAAGCGACAACGAAATTAAATTGTTTGGTTTTCGGGGAATCGTAACTCAAGAAATATCTTGTCTTTTTTATACTGGTTGCAATAATGAAACCATAAAAACTACAAGAAAAATAACAGACTCACTTGAATTAGAAGATTTATATTCTTTAAGCGAATACATTTCACATGATCCGCAGTGCCAGAAGGACAAGTTGTATGGGGCAAAAAAGATTCTGGAGTTTATTGAAGGCAAAGCCCCGCAAGAACCTCAAACATATAATAACCCCGAAAGCCCAAGTTCTACTGAAAAAGACCCCACACAAAAGGCGGATGATGAAAACACAACCCTGCCTTTTGCAGAAAAAGAAGCAAGAAACGGCGTCCTTGCCAACCTATATGCCTCAGAGGTACTGAGCGCGAAAGGAGAGCACGA
>JAGLMX010000003.1 GCA_023139785.1 Candidatus Aenigmatarchaeota archaeon
CGTTTCCGCAGAGCCTTCTTCAAACGAATCCAGAAAACCCGCGTTTCCTAAAACCTTTTCAGGCCGTGCATTCTCCGGGTCGAATTCGCGTATTTTTTGCAAATCAACAGGCACGCTTACAAGCCAGGTCTTTTCATTAAAAGAATAAGGCATCCGAAATAAATGGCGATTGGACCAGTTTTCCTCAATCTCAACAGCTTCATACGGGTCGCCCTTCAATTTCTCTTCAAGTTCTTTGTTGAATGTTAACAGTTCTTCAAGAAGTTTATCCTTTATGTTTTGCTTTATGTAATGGGCAATCTTCTGAAGCGTATCCGGATATGACGCTGCAAGAGAAATATTGTTTATGTTTTTTGGCATACACTCCATGCGCACGCCTATATGAAAGCCGCGCCTGCCGGAAAACTTGACAGACACAGTATTTATGCCATGTTCGTTGAGTGCGCGCACCACCAGGTCTGCGGCAATCTTTGCAGGCACAAGATCCATTTTTGAATCAAGGTCAAGGACAAGATCCCAGCCGGAGCGAAGCGTATTCATTTCCTGCTTTTTTAGGTTGTTTGCAAGGACAAGAGGATTTTTCCAGTGCTCAATTGAGCAGTGAAAGCTTGTGGCACCGCGCCGTATCATGTGCTCAAGGTCTCCCGGGAACTGCACAATCGATGGTCTTGAGCCAAATCCCCTTGCAGCATAAATGGGCACTACTTCGCGCCCTGCAGATAACGAGAACAGCTTTTCAAGTATTTCCGGGCGAAGATAATATCGCATAACTTTTTGCGAAGACATTGGTTCTGAGTCCATAACTTGTATTCGCAGCGTAGTTTTAACAATCTTAAAACAGCAGAAAAACAGGCGTTATGCGTAGAACATAAATACTTGCAAGAACAATAACTTTCATAAATTACTGAAAGTTCAGAAAATTAAAAATCAGGTACGATTTATGACAATATCACCGAGAGATGAATTTATAGACATTATTTCAAAGAACTGTCAGGTCGATGGTTTTGACGAGTTGACTTCAAAGATTGTCGGAACCCTGTTTATAGAACCCAAGGAGGTTGCTCTTGAAGATCTTGCAAAAATGACCGGATACAGCCTTTCTGCAGTGAGTACATCGATGAAGATGGTTGTGCGCACAGGGCTTGTAAAGCGTATGAAAAAACCAGGATCAAGAAAAGTCTATTTTTACATGGAAAAAGATATGATTAAAACCATAATGCAGATTATGCAGCGAAAGCATGAATTAGTAATTACCAAAACAAAAAAAAAGCTTCCAAATATAATTAAAAAATACGGGTCTGAAAAATCAAAGGTATCAAAAGACGAACTGCAAATTATCAAGGCATACCAAAAGCAGGTTCTTGTTTTTGAGAAGGTGATAGGATCTCTTATTCAAATGCTCGAGGGCGCAGATAGCAGCTGCAAAAAAATAAAATAGCCGTGTTAATTGACGTGACATTATGCAAAAGACAAAACCCATAATAGAGTTGGATGATGCCGGAAAGACCTATATGATGGGTGCGGTAAAAGTTCCTGCGCTAAGAAGCGTAAACCTAAAAATACATCCAGGTGAGTTTGTCTCAATAATGGGGCCTTCAGGTTCCGGGAAAAGCACTATGATGAACCTTGTCGGCTGCCTTGACTTGCCAACAAAAGGCAACATCTATCTTGACGGGCAGAACATTGCGCACATGCCTGAGTCAAAGCTGGCGCAGATTCGCGGCAGGAAAATCGGATTTGTTTTTCAGAAATTCAATCTTCTTTCAACCCTTACTGCATGGGAGAATGTTGCCCTTCCGATGGTGTTTCAGGGCGTGTCCAAGAACGAGCGCAGAACTCGCGCAAAAAAACTGCTCGGTACTGTCGGCTTGGCTGAGAGAGTAGAGCATCTGCCGGGTGAGATGTCCGGGGGAGAGCAGCAGCGCGTAGCAATTGCACGCGCGCTTGCAAACGATCCCGAAGTCATGCTTGCTGATGAGCCGACAGGCAATCTCGATTCAAAAACAGGGACTGAAGTCATAGACATATTACAGAACCTGCACAAAAAGGGCAAGACAATAATTGTTGTCACTCATGATCCGGCGGTTGCGCGTTTTGCAGAGAGGACAATTCACATAAAGGACGGGCAGGTTCTAAAAGAAGTGATTAATGGAGGCGGAAAAAAATGAGCATTAGGAAAAGTTTTTTGATTTTAGCGGCAATGTACATGATATTGGTTTTTTCAGGAACAGCATACTCAGAAACATTCACAGGTTCTGCAGTTGATGTGTCTGTTGCGAAGTATGAGCCATACCCTGCAGAGCCTGCAAGATATGTAGATATCTGGCTGCAAATCCAAAATACCGGGTTGCGCGATGCTGACAACTTTTTCATTGAGTTTTCAGAGAACTTTCCGTTTTCTATTGCTTCCGGGGAAAGCAGCAAGGTGGTGGTTGGGACAGTTCCGGCAGGAGGCACAATCGTAAAAAAGTTTCGGTTTCTTGTTGACGCGAATGCACCAACAGGAACTGCGGAGCTTACCCTGCTTTACGGCACAGGTGAGGTCAAAATAGAAAAAACTCTTGAAGTTGAGGTTCGGGCAAAAGACGCGCTTCTTTCCATAAGTTCAACAACCACAGATCCAAAAGTTATTTCCGCAGGCAGCAATGCAAAGATTTTTATCGGTCTTGAGAATCTTGCAGCAACACTCTTTCAGAATGTTGTAGTAAAGCTTGATTTTTTAGGGACTGCATTTACGCCGATTGATTCTGCATCTGAAAAAAGAATCTCTGCAATCGCAGCAGGAGGCTCATCCACATTTTTTTATGACATAATTTCAGACCCTTCAACAGAGTCCGGTGTGTATCAGATTCCAATCACAATAACATATTCCGACACAGCAGGAAACGACTACACAAAGGAAGGAATAATAGGGCTTGTTGTTGACACATCACCCACACTTGATTTGAACATCGAGACAAGAGACCCGATAATTCTGAATAAGGCACAAGGCATTATATTCAGTATTTCAAACACAGGGCCATCAAACGTCAAATTCCTTACATTACACGTTCTGTCAGACAATAATTATACCACCATAGGCCGGACAAAAGAATATCTTGGCAATCTGGATCCTGATGACTTTGAGACCGCAGAGTTCACAATATACCCAACACACCCGTCTGCATCAGGGCAGCAGGACTTCAAAATACTGTTGGAATATCGCGATGCATTCAACAATGAAGTTCACGAAACACGCACACTTTCTGTGCCTGTTTATACAGAAGCTGATTTGTCAGAATTCGGTCTGGGGACGAACGGAAACAGCAACACAACAATTATTGTTGTAGCAGTCCTCGCATTAGCGTACTATTTGTATCGCCGAAGGAAAAAGAAAAAGGCGTAGGAAGTGAACCTTTTGCAAACAGCCATCAGGGCGCAGGCTTTAGGAGGTTTTGCCTATTCTTATTGATGCATTTGAGCACGCAATGAGAAACATAAGCCACAGAAAGCTTCGCTTTGGTCTTACACTGCTTGGAATTACACTTGGCATAATGGCAATTGTTTCTCTTATTGCAATTTCGGGAGGCCTTGAAAACTCAATAAGCGAGCAAATGGCTCAGTTTGCAAAGGACGATATCTATGTGATGCCGAAAAGCGTTACAATTACAGATATGGGACAGGCCGCAACCCTGACAAAAGATGATGCATCTGCACTGGAGCGGCTTGGGCTTTTTGATGAAGTAATGCCCATGCTTATGAGTTTCGGGGCTGTAGAGTATCGGCGGGAGACAAGAAATATACAGATTTTGGGTATGGATCCAGAAGACATTGAAGAATATCTTTCGCAGGGCGGGCTGGATGTTCAGGCAGGCCGCATGCTGAAAAACGGCGAGTCTAATTCAATAGTGATTGGTTCGCGAATTGCAGACAGCATGTTTTCAAAGAAAATTTCTGTGCAGAATCGCATTGAAATAAACGGCATATCCTTTGTGGTTGTCGGCATTATGGAGCCAATAGGAAACCCGCCTGACGACGAGTCTGCATACATTCCGCTAAGTACTATGCGCGATGTATTCAACAAGACAAATGAGCTTAATATGATACTGCTTCGGCCAAAAGCAGGGCAGGATCCTGAAACACTTGTAGGGCGCATCAAGCGCGCGCTTGAGCGGGAGCGCGGTGACGAGAATTTTGATGTAATGACTTCAGTTCAGCTGATAGAACAGATATCATCACTGCTCGGGGTTGTGCAGATTGTTCTGGTCGGAATTGCAGCAATTTCGCTTGTTGTCGGCGGAATAGGAATCATGAATTCTATGTATACTTCTGTGCTTGAGAGGACAAAAGAAATTGGCCTTATGAAAGCAATTGGAGCAAGAAACAAGGACATAATGTTCTTTTTCATACTTGAGGCAGGTCTTGTCGGTGCAATCGGGGGGATGGCGGGCACATTACTCGGCTCTATGATTGCGCTCGGCGTTGATGTTGCTGCAAAGGCAGCGGGCTACAATATATTGAGCATCGCCATAACACCCCAGCTTGTGCTGTTTGGAATAGGTTTTGCAGCAATGACCGGAGCCATTAGCGGTGCTTTTCCTGCAAAAGAGGCATCCAAAATGCAGCCAACAGATGCTCTAAGGCAATATGTGTGATTGAAGGATGACTATATGATATACGACTATTTGACAAACGGCATACAGGAACATGAGGCACAGAAAGAAGCGCTCATACATCACAACAATCGAACAGGTGTAATTAAAGGCGGCAACCAATGATATACGACTATTTTGACATGGCATACAGGAACATGAGGCACAGAAAGAAGCGCTCATACCTTACAATAATAGGTATTGTAATAGGCATTGCCGCAATTGTCGCACTTATTTCTCTTGGCACAGGCTTGCAAAATGCAGTGGAAGAGCAGTTCGGAAATCTTGGCGCTGACAGCATACGCGTTGTGCCTGGTTCCCTTCGCGGACCTCCTGTTGGGGTCACAGGACTTACGACAAAAGATGTTGATGCTATTGACGGAGTGCGCGGAATAAAGTATATTACCCCAATGCTTTTTTTGAATGAGCAGGTAGGGTATTCCGGAGAGAAAGCGTTTATACCCATCATTGCATATCCTTCAGAAAACGCAGAAGAGCGCTTCAGTGATTTTGATATTTACTTTTACAGCGGCAGGTCGCTTTCAGGAAGCGACAGAAATGGAATAAACATAGGGTTCAAAGTGTCAAAAGAGGCTTTTGACAAAGAACTTTCTGTCCGCACAAAACTAAAGATAAAAGACGAGACTTTCGAGGTCGTAGGTGTTTTCGGGGAGACAGGAACCAGTGAATTTGACAACAACATTTACATGCCTATAGATACTGCAAGAGATCTTTTTGACAAGCCTGACGAGGTCAATGTAATTCTCGTGCGCCTTGATGAGGGCGCAGTATCCGAAGATGTGGCTGAAGACATAATACGTGTCCTGAAAAGGTCGCGCGGTAACGAGAATTTCGATGTTTTTACACCTGAGCAGATTTTGGAGCAGCTTGGAGCAATTCTTGGCGTAGTGCGCCTTGTTCTTGCAGGAATCGCGGCAATCTCGCTTCTTGTAGGCGGTATCGGGATAATGAATGCAATGTATACATCCGTTCTTGAGCGCACAAGGGAAATAGGAATTATAAAATCAATAGGTGCAAGGAGGCAGGACATTATTGTAATGTTTCTTATAGAGGCTGGCTTTGTCGGGTTGGTCGGTGGCATAATAGGCGCATTTTCAGGATTCTCTCTTTCATATATTATGGGCGTGGCTGCAAATTACGCAGGATATTCATTATTGAAGATAATGTTTGATGCAGAACTTATTCTTTTTAGCATATCATTTGCGTTCCTCGTAGGGGTTGTATCAGGTGTTCTGCCTGCCCTAAGGGCTGCGAGCCTTGAGCCTGCCGAGGCGCTTCGGTATGAGTGAAAGATTTCTGCCGGAAGACAGACCCACCATTTGATTTAAAAGGATAATTCTTGTTATATATTGTATGGTGGGCCCGTGGCTCAGTCCGGATAGAGCGACTGGCTTCGGACAATCCATGCAATGGGTTGAGAGGAAACCAGTAGGTCGGGGGTTCGAAATTTGGTGAAGTTGGAAAACTTAGTGAGGGCTGAGTAGAGAGCCTTGAGGGGCATCCCTTATCTCTGTCTACTAACTACTCAATACTGTGTCACTTTCACCAACGAAATTCCCTCCGGGCTCGCTATAAAAATCTATATATATCACTTAAGTACATACGGTAATTAAGGGAATTAAGAGCCTTTCTTGGGAGAGAAGGTTCTAAAAAGGAGATAAAACAATGACAAAAGAAAACATTTCTGTAGATGTACTTACCGAGCGCATTCTTGCAAGCTCGGCCAAACCTCTTTCAACATACGAGATTGCCAAAAAGGCAAAAATCTCATGGCCTACAGCAAACACACATTGCTACAAGCTAAAGTCAATGGGCCGGATAACTTGCCAGGAAGAGCGTAGGGACGTTGGCGTGGGAAAGCGAGTACTTTGGTATATCAAATAAGGTACAACTATGAGCACCGAAATAGAAAGTCAAGAGCAGAATATTGCGATAACGAACGAAAACATAGTCTCACTTATCTCTGTCGGAGAGTGGGGCGAGGTTCTTCGTAATCTTGCAAATGACATGGATCCATGGGATGTGGATCTTGCTGTCTTGAACAAACGGCTTACTGAACACATAGAGCACATGAGGCGTCTGGATTTGCGAATCCCGGCAAAAATACTTCTTGCCGCTGCAATAATATACAAGCTTAAATCAGAAGCAATAAGCGCGTTCGAAGAAGAGGCTGTGCCCGAAGAGGAGCTTTTCAGTGATGACTTTGTAGTCGATGAAGAGATGCCCGTTATTGATAAAAACATTGTAATACCACCCATACAGCTTCCGCTTCAAAGAGCGCCAAGAAGAAAAATAACACTTGATGAGTTGGTTCACGCCCTTGACAAGGCAATGAACATAAAGACAAGGCGCGAGGCACGAGAGTTCTTCCAGATAGATCTTGCCGGTGCGGACTTGTCAAAAAATATTGAAGAACTATATGAAAAAATATGTACTTTTGTGCTTCGGGGTGAGCAAGTCACGTTTTCAGGCTTGCTTGGAATTGAATCCACAAAAGAGAATAAGATAAGAGCGTTTAATTCAATGCTGCATCTTGCTTCACAAGGAAAAATTGTGTGCAGCCAGACAGAGCTTTTCGGTGAAATTCAAATACGTGGTGTTGAAAATGCCTGATAAGAAAGACGCGGATGAGAAAAGAAAAATACTGGAGGCAGCACTCTTTATTGCCGCGCGCCCAATGAGCCTTGCAGAGCTCTATAATATTGTGAAAATTCCAAAGCCGGACATAAAAAAAATTCTTGAATTAATGAAGCCTCACTATGATGACCACGGAGTTCGCCTGATAGAGCGCGATGAGCATTACGAACTTCAGATAAAGGACGCATACGTGAAGCATGTAGAGCATCTTGCACCAGAGCGCGATTTTTCTCGCGCGACAATGCAAACATTATCTTTGATAGCATTTCGCTCGCCGGTAAAACAGTCAGAAATTGTTGAAATACGTGGCAACAGGGCGTATAATCACATAAAAGAGCTTTTGTCAAAAGGACTTGTTCGAAGCGAGCCAAAAGGTCACACAAATATACTTCATATAACAAAAAAGTTTCTCGAATACTTTAACATCTCGTCACAGGAAGAGTTGAAGACCTATTTTGCCCGCGAGGGGCTTGCACCAACGTCTTCCAAAGAGACGGGCGCAGAGGGCGCAGGCGAAGAAGAACATAAGCCAGCCCCTGAATCAAATGGCTATTCGGATGCATCGGAAAAAGAGCGTAATTCAACTTCGAATGTGGTGCAGGAGACATCAGATACACCGGATGAGCCGGAACAAAATTCTAAATCCAAGGCAAAGAAAAAGTCGGCCAGAGCAAGTGAAAATCCTCACAAGAGTATGTTTAGTGATGTACTCGAACGCAGTTAAGTGCGCCCTACAAGGTATTGGTTCTAAAGGGGTATTGTTTCATTTTTATTCTCACTGGGCATGATTGATGTCGCAAGCACAATCAAAACAATTATTACGGCAAGCACTACGATGATGATTGTCAATGCATTGCCTTCGCCATTGGATGTTGTGCATCTTTCATCTCCAATACAGTCAACTGAACTGCATAACTCATCACTATCACAGACACCATCGTCATCGTTTTCATCGGGTTCTGTGTTCGTGGTGGTGGTGGATTCCATAGCATCAAGCGTTGACTGTATTGTGTTTGCATTCGCCTGAAGCAGAGACATCGATGATTTTGCCTGCGAGTACAAGCCATTCTCATAAAGGCTGTTGACTTCGCTTATACCTCCCTGAAGCGCGGTTATGCCTGACGAAAGATGAGCTACATCTTTTCCGTTTGCCTCAAGGGCAAGTATGCGCAGGTTAAGTGTCTTTCGAACATTGTCGAGTGCACTCAAAGAAGATGAAAAGTCATTGAACACTTCTATTGACAGCGTGACCGGGGCTTCGGCGTCCTTATGGTCTAAAAACGTTATTGTTCCGGAATAAGTTCCGGCATAATTTATTTTAATATCAAAAGATACGGTTTCTGTTTCTCCGGTTGCAATGCTGTCCGGTATGTCGCTGTTGCTGACATATGAAGAGAGATCTGAGCTAAAGTCTATATCAAACTCCTGTATTGCTCCGGTTCCGTTGTTTTTGACGTTGACTTTGATTTCCTGTGGTGTCCCTGCAAGAAGCTCTATGTTTAATGATGACTGAACCTCAAACACGGCTGAAAGATCGTTTTCGATTATAATCGGGATGAGAAGAATATTTCCATCGAAATTGACAAACAGGTTTCCTGAAACAATAGAATCCAGTGATGCTACAGAAATTATTTCCAGCTCGAATGATGTTGTTTCATTTGGTGAAAGTGAAGATGACATGTCGCTTAGGTCAAGCACAACATATTCTGATATTTTTGAACTTGCGCTTACATGAAGGTTGTTTATTGTGCTTGTGGAATTGCTTGAGATATTTATAATGTATGTTACGTTTTCAAGGGAGCTAAATGCACGTGAGATGTGTGATGGCGTGGCAGTAATTGTTTTGTTAAATGCATTTACATGAAAAGATACTTTTTGAGAGTAGTTTCTTCCAAATAAGTCTTCTGCATCAACAAAGAGGCTATATTCCCCTTCTGTTGTATCAAGCGCGAGGTCCTGGTTGAACAAACAGGCGTTGCCTGCGCGCGCAATATCTGAATTACTAAAGAGTGTTCTTGCCCCGGATGGGGCGAGAATCGTTGCATTGGTAAATACCGCAAGCGCAGTGCCATTAGAATCATAAACTGCAAAAGTAACAGCAACAGTTTCACCTTGTTTGTATGTGCTCTTGCTTGTTTTTACATCAAGGTATGCTGTATGTATGCTAAAGCCGGAGAGATGTTTTGTGGTGCCTTTAATTGTGTGGTTGATAGTTGCATTGAAAATATAAGTTCCGGATATATTTGGTGCCATAAAGGAATCTTTGTATCCATTGCCATTGTTTAGCGAAAGAGGAACAACGTCTCCGTTCGGAAATGTTACATCTGCAGTAATCTCTGAAATTTCGCCATAAATATTATCTAGGTTAAGTGAATATTCAATTGTATCGCCTGGCAGAGGGTGTGATGCATTGATAAAAGGAGATATTTCATACGGGATTGCAATGAATACAATATTCCGTCCACCGACATCTGTGCCGTTTGAGGCATAAAAGCTTATGATGCCTGCGGGATGCTCTGCTGTTATAGTGTGGCTTGCGCACAGTTTTGTTTCATCCACTGTGCATTGGACAAAATTTTTCATGCCCTCAAATACCTCCATTTTTTTGTAATCATAAACAAAGTAAGTTATTTTTGCAACAGGAGGAATGTACGGGACTGTTGAAAAATCTTTTAGGTATGCAACAAAAGATATGTCTTCTCCAACCTTTTTTGTCAGAATAAAATCAGTGCTGCCTGTAAAGACGATTGTTAATGCTCCGATAGTGATGTTGGCAAGGGCACTTTCAGTAACACTTCCTGTCTGGGTATCAACATAGCTGGCAGTCACGTTTGCATAGCCTGCAGTTCCTGCAGAAAACGCAGAAGTTGCTGCCCAGTAGTCGGAGGTTTCCGGAAACGTAGAGTATATGTCGTCAAGAGGCAGCATGGGCGTTGTGCTACTTGAATATTTTGCGCTCACAGTTGATGCAGGGTCTGTTATTATCTTGCTTGTAGAGTCCACTATTTTTAAAAATACAATGAAATCCTCCCCGGCAGTTACGTTCGCAGGAGCCACGCCCGGATAAAGTGATGCGTGAGCCGCAGAAGCCAAAAAGCATGCAATAACAAGGGCTGTCAAGAGCAGGTTTTTCATAAGAAACCTATTATCTTGGCGGTTTATATGTTTTATTTGGAAGGAATATTGAGTTTGTTGAATGAAGTATGTAAATGCTTTAACTCGTGGAGTTGACTGCCGTTATAAGCTATATATACGCACATTATCCCTTATAGTATCAGATGATTTTAGATTCTTATCCGCCTGCAATGCCGCGTGATGTCAAGAGTGATTTCATGAAAAAGAGACATCCTGAAATAATAGCATGGACTGCACCAGAATTAAAAGACCCGTGCGTATTTGGCAAAACAGGTCGTTCTAATTTATCAGGGAGTTTATTTCTCCTATGTGATGCACAAGAGGGCCGATTATGAGGCGACAATACAAGCTATCGATTATGATTATGTCGTTGATTCTGCTGACCGGCTTTGTAGTAATTTTGGTTACATCAAAAATGCTTGGAACGGCACTGGAACAAAATCTGATCGAGCGCGAAAAAATAGGGGTTCTTGTGCTTGAAGAAACAATAGCACCGTATATTTTTGAGGGTGATTGTGCAAGCATAACACGTGTTTTGCTTGAACAAAAACGGATAAAAAAAGACATCTTAGAATACATTTTGGTTTATGATGCAAACAACAATATTCTGGCACACACACATTTGATGGATAGTCCGGAAGAAGTACTTCAGTTGCATGTGCACGCAGATGATGAAGAATCGTTTGCTGTTATTAAACACAGGAGGGGTGACATAAATCTAATTGATGTCGTATACACAATAAGGGATGAAACACGTCTTGTTGGGCACATCCATGTGGGATACAAGAAAACGTATGTTGAAAGCATAGTGTCACAAATTGTTACCGTTCTTATATTTGTTATCATTTTAGTGTCTCTTTTCACAGGCATTCTGGGCTTTTTTGCAAGCGATGTTATTGCACGGCCCCTAAGAAAATTATCAAAAGGCATGCAGGAAATCAGCAGGGGAAATTTAGATATTAAACTAGACATCAAGACCGATGATGAGCTGGAAAGCCTTGGCAACGCATTTAATAAAATGGCAAAAGACCTCAAAGAGTCACAGCAAGAACACAAGAAGCATGGCGCTGAACTGGAATCGTGTGTTGAGGCGCGCACCAGCGAGTTGAATGAAAAAATAGATGAAATGCAAAAAGCAAAAAAAGCAATACTGAATATGATGAACGATACCGAAGAGTTGAACAAAAAACTTATTCAGGCGCAAAATCGGCTCAATCGGAATGTAAAAGAACTAAAGGAAACTGACATAAAGAAGAACCAGTTTATGTCTGTCGCCGCACATGAATTGAAAACGCCAATGACATCAATACATGGTTTCTCCCAGATTTTACAGAATAAAAATATTGCAAAGAACCCGAAGAAAAGGGAAAAGTACCTGAAGATAATAGAGCAAGAAACCGTTCGGCTTGTCAAGATAGTAAATGATTTTCTTGACCTTTCGAGAGTTGATATGGGTGTGGCAAATCTTGAGATTTCAAAAGTTGATGTAGCTTCGCTGGCAGATGCCGTGAGAACAGAAATGGCAGTACAAGTTAAGGAAGCAGGGCTAAAATTCGAATATGATATTGAAAAGAGCCTGCCAAAAATTTACACAGACCAGGAACGCCTTACACAAGTTCTTATAAATTTGATAAACAATGCCATAAAGTACACTCCAAAAGGCACCATAACACTGCGTGTTTTAAAAGAGCAAAAGGGCTTGCGATTCGTAATCAAAGACACGGGGCTTGGCATCACGAAAGAAAATCAAGACAAGATATTCAGCAGATTCTATCAGGTTGATTCTTCATATACGCGAAGCGCAGGCGGCGTGGGCCTTGGGCTTTCATTATGCAAAGAGTTTGTGGAACTTTTAGGCGGAAAATTATGGTGTGAAAGCACACTGGGAAATGGAAGTGAATTCCAGTTCACATTACCGCTGAAGTTCAAACAGGTGCTGTACAAAAACAAAACGTAGTTTCGAAACATGGCTTGTAAAGGCGACTGGCCGGGCGATGCGCTGCACAGAAAAACGATAGTGCCCAAGAATGTTTCAATCAACAATTTTCTTGACTCGTTTTACAAGTTCTGAATTGTCAAAAGGCTTTGTTATATAATCAGAAATCTTCATTTTTTCAAGAGCGCCCTTTCCGCTTTCAGAAAATTTTGCCACTGTCAGGAAAGCAACTTTAATCTTTTTTGTTTTCGGATTTGCCCGAATTTTTTCACAGGTCTCTCTTCCGGATATGCCCGGCATCATCATATCAAGTAGAATGAGGTCTGGCGTTACGGTTTTTAATTTATCTAGGCATTCATTTCCATCAGAAGCAGTCACCATATCGAAGCCTTCTGGCTCAAGTATAGCACTCACCAAATCCTGTATGTCCTCTTCATCATCCACAATCATTATTGTTTTTGACATATTGTTCCCATACATATATTGTTGTTCCCCTATTTATAAATTTTTGATTCGGCTTTGATGACAACAATTTCCTCAAAAGATATTTTTTTTCGTGCAACAACTTCTGCATTAAACCCTCTTGCCTTAAAAAAGTCAAGAGTCTTTTGGTAACCAGACAGGCTTGACTCAACAATAAATATTTTTCCGCGCGCTGCAATGTGGTTTAGCGCGCCTTTAAGGAATCTGTCAATGACCGCCCTGCCGTCTTTCCCGCCACTCCAAATAGGATCGCTAAAAGCTTCTGTGTCTTCATCATCAGGCAAATACGGTGTATTGAATATGATGGCATCGAATTTTCTGGAATTGATGGCTGAAAAAAGGTCGCTTGAGAAAACATGGCTGTTTAAAACCCTGTTGTTTGCCATATTATGCTTAGTACACGCAACAGCGCGCACGTTTATGTCAAGTGAAAAGACTTCCTTTACATTCCCGCAAAGAAATATTGATGCAATTCCCGTGCCGCAGCCAATTTCAAGCACAGATTCCGTATCACTCCACGTTTCTTTTTCAAGCACATCAAGAAGCAGGAAACTGTCATCTGATGGCTCGTAAACCCCATCGCAAAATGAGATTTTCATACCCCTGTGCTCAAAGACCATCATTTTCATTAAATGTGCTATTTTATAAGGGCTGGCAAAAACTCTTTTGGCCTTTTCAGGTGCATGAGTTCGGAAATTGTGGGGGCTATGTTTGCAAGCGTGCCGCCTTTTCTAAGAGAGAAGTTTTCCTTGCAGAGTATGAAAGGCACTGGGTTCAGTGTGTGCGCAGTATGCGGCATATTGTGTTCAATAAGTTTTTCAGCATTGCCGTGGTCCGCGGTTACAATCAAAGTTGCACCTGCTTTGGATGTCACATCAATAACTTTTCCAAGGCACTTGTCAACACATTCAATGGCCGTAACCGTTGCATCAATTTTACCTGTGTGCCCGACCATGTCAGGGTTTGCAAAATTTATGAGCGAGAACGCATGCTTTCTTTCTTTTATCTCAGCACATGCCGCCCTCGCGACTTTGTCTGCACTCATTTCGGGTTTCAGGTCATAGGTTGCCACTTTTGGCGAGGGTATCAGGATGCGGTCTTCCTTGGAAAAAGGCCCGTTGCGCCCTGCATTGAAGAAGTATGTGACATGCGCATACTTTTCGGTTTCTGCAATTCGAAGCTGGCGCAGCTTCTGTTTGCTTATCATTTCTGCAAGAATGTTTTTTGTTTTGACAGGAGGAAATGCAACAGGCGCATTTAGTTCTGAGCCATACTGCGTAAGTGTTGTAAAACCAATATCAAACGGTCTGCGCTTGAACCCGTTGAACTTTTTATCGACAAATGCCTGCGTAATCTGGCGCGCGCGGTCAGAGCGAAAATTAAATGATATTATTGCGTCTTTGTCTTTAACACGAGGCGTTCCGTTAATCACGATGGGAGAAACAAACTCATCACTTTCTCCCCGGGCGTATGCAGCACGAAGCCCGTCTTCAGCGCATTTTGCACTTGTTCCGTTGCCGTTCACAATCGCGCCATACGCCTTATGCTCGCGCTCCCACCTGTTGTCCCGATCCATCGCATAGTAACGTCCAATAAGTGTCGCAATCTGCCCAATCCCGAGTTCCTGCATTTTTTTTGAAAGCAGTGCAATGTATTTTCCTGCGCATTTAGGCGGGACATCGCGCCCGTCAAGAAATGCATGGATGAATACATCTTTCTGCCCGAGCTTTTTTGATAACTCAAGAAGAGAGAAAAGATGGTTTATGTGAGAATGTACGCCGCCATCAGAAAGAAGCCCGATGAAATGAAGTGAGCCTCCACTCTTTATTGAGCGAAGAATTTCCCCTTTAAGGAATCTGTTTTTGTAAAAGCTTCTGTCCTTTATCGATCTGTTAATGCGCACAATATCCTGCGGCATGACGCGCCCTGCACCCATGTGTATATGCCCGACCTCTGAGCCTCCAATCTGCTTGTCCGGAAGCCCGACAGCTTCGCCCGATGCCTGAAGTGTTGTGTGCGGGTAAGTTTTCCAAATAGAATCAAAGTTTGGCTTGTCTGCAAGATAAACCGCGTTTCCATTATACGATTTTCCGATTCCAAACCCGTCAAGAACAACGAGAACAAGAGGTTCTGCCATGTTGTATTTCTTGTATGGCGAGGATATATATGTTCTGGGACGTCAGCACCTAAACCGTTTCCACAACCATCACATTCTTGGTGCCCACAAAAAACAGGCTTTCTTTTCGTGCGTATTTTTCTGCTTCAGCAAGCTTGTATTT
>JAGLMX010000030.1 GCA_023139785.1 Candidatus Aenigmatarchaeota archaeon
AGCCGCTTCTAAATGACGAGAACATCGAAGACATAAGCTGTGACGGCGCAAACATTCCTGTGTTTGTATATCACAGAAATCAAAAAATTGCATCAGTAAAGACCACCGTCATGTTTGAAGAAAGAGAAGTACTGAGCGACTTTGTCATGAAACTTGCACAAAGATGTGGCAGGGCGGTTTCTGTGGCAGAGCCCATACTTGAAGGAGCGCTGCCGGATGGCTCCCGGGTGCAGGCAATTCTTGAGACAGATATTGCGCGCAGGGGTTCTAATATTACGGTAAGAAAATTTTCAAAAGACCCCATAACACCCGTACATCTTCTTAAATATAACACCACAAGTGCAAAAGTTTTGGCATATTTGTGGTATCTTGTGGAACACAGGTGCTCTATTTTAATTTGCGGGCCGACTGCATCCGGAAAAACCTCTTTGCTAAATGCACTGTCCCTGTTTATAAATCCGTCAATGAAAATTGTATCTATTGAGGACACACCTGAGTTGCGCCTTCCGCACTCGCACTGGGTGCCGGAAATCTCGCGTGAAGGCTTTGGTGTTGGAGACAGTAAAATCGGTGAAGTATCTCTTTTTGAGCTTCTGAAAGGCGCGCTTAGGCAGAGGCCGGATTATATCATTGTTGGAGAAGTTCGTGGCCAGGAAGCATACATACTTTTTCAGGCAATGGCAACAGGCCATGCCGGGCTTTCAACAATTCACGCGGATTCTATAGAAAAAGTCATTGACCGATTGACAACACCACCTATAAGCCTTCCGGCATCACTGGTAGAAACATTGAATCTTATTGTGTTTATTAAAAGAGTGCGGCACGGGAAAGCATATGTACGAAGGCTTTTCGAGGTGCATGAAGTTCTCGGATACGATTTGGTCACAAAAAAGCCAAAGACGCGCATGGTTTTCAAATGGGATCCTATTATGGACAAATTTGAAATAGTCGCAGATTCAGAAGCTCTTGGCAAAATATGTGAAAGCGAGGGCGTTCCGGAAGCAGAAATGAAAAGAGACTTGTTTTTCAGAAAAAAGCTGCTTGAATGGATGATTGAAAACAGAATTGAAGATTATCGGGATGTTGGAAACATAATCGCGGAATATTATTCTGATGAGGAAAAAATCATAAATACAATATCATAAGTATAAAGGTTAGCAGGTGTTTTTGTGCACATTAATGAGTCCTACATGCAGTTTGCATACAAGTATTTTGGAAAAATGTCAGAGTACTATTTCATGAAAACCTTCGAGGACATGAAAACAGATCTTCGAAAAGCAGGCATAAATGTTACCGTATCAGAATACATCTCTGTTTCACTTGCAACATCATCTATTGTCTTTGCAATATCAACACCCCTTTTTGCTGTAATCTCAACGCTATTTGTCGGGAACGTGGAGACAATAACAACAGGGCAAGCGTATATTCTCGGGCTTCTTATGGGCCTTCTTGGAGGCGTGTTTTCAGCTACCCTGATTTTTCTATTTTTTCACAGTTATCCATCATTGATTATAGGAGAGCGCAAGAAAAAAATCAGTGATTCGCTTCCTTTTGCTACATTGTATCTTACAACAGTTGCAGGTAGTGGTACGCCACCAATTGCGATGTTTAAAGCACTTTCAAGTTTTTCAGAGTATGGTGAAATTGCAAAAGAATCAAAACGAATATCTGAGGAAACAGAGATTATGGGTGTGAACTTCGTAGACGCCGTTGAAAACGCAGCGCGCAGAACGCCTTCAGATGATTTTCGAGACCTTTTATGGGGAATACACTCCATTTTGACTGTTGGCGGGGATTTGCGCCAATATTTGCATGGAAAGTCAATAGGGTTCATGCAGGACTACAGGCGCAGGCTTAATCAATTTACACAGCAGCTATCAATGTTTGTTGAGATGTATATCACTGTTGTACTTGTCGGCTCTGTGTTCTTCCTCGTACTTTCAACAATCATGGGTGGTGTCGGGGGCGGCAGCGCAATTATTGTCGTAGTCCAGCTAATGCTTACATTTGTATTCCTGCCAATGGCATCGTTTGGTTTCCTCATACTCATAAAAGGCATTTCACCAACAACATCATGAAACCTCTATGCGACCTGTCCTAATGGGCTGGCTTAATTGGTTCGGTTTCAAGCGGTTCAAACTTTCCAACCGGAAACCCCTCCCTAGAGGGCGGAGTTTCAACGGCTGCAAATCATAGGTATTCGTATGGCCAAAAGAAAATATACTACAGAAGAGCTCATAAAAAAAGTTTCACTTGGAGGTGGAGCTTTTCTTCTTGCCGTAGGGCTGATTCTCAGTATGGTCGGCTCACGTATAGTCGGCATAATGTTTTTGATATTGGCAGTCATCATCGGTGTCGTGCCTTTTTCTATATATCAGTACTTCAAATTCAACAAATATGCAAAGATGGAGGAGCAATTTCCGCGATTCATGAAAGATTTTTCAGAGTCTGTAAAAGGAGGCATGGGGTTTCCGCAGGCTCTTGATATGGCTGCAAAGACAGACTACGGTGCCTTAAGCCCTGAAGTTCTTAAGGCGTCAAATCAGGTTTCGTGGGGAATGCCCTTTCCGAGAGCCATGAAAAAATTTGCTGAACGGCTTAAGGGAAGCAAAGTTATGCGGCAATCATTTGCACTTGTGAATGAGGCGTTTATTGCAGGAGGCAATGTGGCAGATATCATGGAATCTATTGCTGAAAACATTGGTGCAATACGTAATATTGAAGACGAGCGAAAATCTGCAATGTCCCAGCAGGTTTTCATTATGTATTTCATATATGCCATGTTTTTAGGCATTATTGTCGCATTGTATAAGCTTCTGGTACCAATGATTAGCGTTATTTCTTCTGCAGAGGCAGGTGATATGTTTGGAGGGGGCGGCTCTTTTGACAATTGTTCTGTAGTTCCATTACTTTGTGGCCTTGGGGAAGCCATTGGTTTTTCCGGGGATCACGTTTACTTTAAGACACTTTTCTTTTGCATGTCAATTGTTCAGGGAATTTCATCAGGCATTCTTGCAGGGGCCATAGGCGAAGGAAAAGTTGTTGCAGGCACAAAGCATGCGGTTTTGCTGGTTATATCGGCAATGGTTGTGTTCATAATGTTTATTTAGTGCATGCATCACAAGTTATTGTACAGCTAAATCTTGCTGCATGCAAAAAATACAAAGGATAAGAAAAAAATGTATCTAAAAGAACACAGGCGCGCACAAATTAGTATGGAATATGTAGTCGGATTTCTCTTTTTTATCATTGCACTGCTTTTTGTTGTGTTTAGTGTGCTTGACAAATTGCCGCAGTATTATGATGAGAGCCACAACACGCTTTTGCATGAGAGCGCCTGGTTTGCAAGCCAGAAAGCTATGAGCTATGCCTCTGTGGGAGGCACACTAAATTTTTCAGCTGTTAATGAGTTTTCAAACTGCGATATATACACCAGACATTATCCGGGTTCTGATGAATTCACAAATGGTGTGGGCAATTATACTCATTTGAAATCAGTGTTTGGGCTTGACGATGTCCACGGATTCCGCATGAGTGTAAAATCGTTTTCAATATTGATGCATAACGAAAGCAGCGGAACAAATTATACCGGCCCATTCAATATTGACGGAACAACTGGATTGTTTGAGATATTCAATTACACTGATGAAATATACGACGGCATTCATATTGGAAGCTCGTATTCAAAAGAAAATGATATTGTCACAATAGCATCACAAGATTACGCTGTTGGAAAAATAGATCCTTCAGGTAATTTTGTCATACTTTCAAAAACACTTGTTGAGTGTGGTAAGCATACTCTTATTGGCATGACCACTGCATCAGTAAAAAGATATACAACATATAATGGGTCTATTGCAATCGTGGAGATGATTTTGTGGGCTTAATTAGAATGTCTCAAAGAAAAGGATTTATGCACAGTATTGAAGGCTTGTTTGCTGCAACAATTATTTTTTTCTATGCAATACAACTTTTTCAGGGCATGTCTGTTGAGAAGATAGACTGGGTGGATGCCTCATCTAAACAGGAAATGCAGGAGTTTCTTATTGCTGCAAAAAATTCCGATTTGGCTGATATGGTGTTTTACGGAGATTTTTCAAATTTCATTTATGTAACACGGCATTTTCTTGGTGAAAGCAGAGGATATTCCCTGAAAATTGATAATCTTCCAAAACACATTTTTGAGGTAGGTATGTTGACCGAAACCATCGTCACTGTAGAGGCAACAATAAATTCAAGCGATTGCCTGGTTCCGACAGGACACTCCTGCTATGAATCCACATTTAAGGGCATTGACTATGTTTTGGCAGACGATGATTCCGAAGTGCCTGATAAAGAAAAATACAATATGATGTATTTTGATTTTGACTCAAGCGGAACATATGAGGCATCAGAAGGGCCCTTTGTAGAGACCAACGTGCTTTTTATCGGCGGCGCATACTGGAGCATCGGGAATATACACAACAATAGCGGGAACGTGAGTTTTTGGGATGCCGAATCGCTTGCACATACAAAGCAACACGTACGGGATTTTCGAATAAATGAAAGACAAACCAATATCTCTATTAGGGGGACGCTATTTTCAGAGAACCTGCTTGTATTTGATGCCATAATAATTCCGGCAGAAATAACTGATATAACAGCATACGAAAGCACAATATCCGCATATGTGACGCAAGGCGGCGGCGTTGTCAGGCTGAAGAATATAACGGCTCAGGCAGACATAAACAATGCCGAAAAAAACATTTTTGCAATTTCATGGGTTAACTATGATGTACGGGGCATTGGGTCAGAGGGCATTCTTACAAACGTTTCTGCAAGCGAAAGAATTTATGCTGCAGGAAAATACTTTATTTCTTCAGGAATATCTGTAGATACCGTTTCAACCAATACCGCAGGCTATTTTACAGAAAACATACCTAATAACGACACAGCGCATATAGGCCATGTATCTCTTGGAAAAAATGAGTATGCAGTTCTCGTAACAAATACATCCTCGTCTCCTGTATATAATTCGTTTAGGATTGATCTAGACCAAAATAGCAATTTCACTGATGAGGTTGCGGGTGCCGTTGGCGACAGCATAATAATTGACTCAAACAATTATGATGTAGGATACATTATTGAAACAGGACTTGACATAACACTGCGCCCAAACCGCAGCCACGAGTTTCGTGGTGTGATGGAACCGTATGGAAGTGTGTATCCGGAAAGCAAGTCAGAAAAAAACATATTCGTGAAATCAAAGACAAAAAAATACAATGTCACTGAACGAAACATAGATGCTCTGGTAGAAACAGCCACTGCGGCATGCACCGCAGGAGAGGCTACAATGCCTCCCGGGGAACATTTATGTGGCACGTTTTCTGCAGGAGTGAATTATAAATTTTCAATAACAAACGCAAGCACAATATATGACACGATAAATGTAGATTTTAATGGCGATGATATATATAACGACGACGGCGAAGGACCTTATAAAAATGGAGCGCATATAGTTTTTGGTCCGGAAACGTATAGGGTAGTAATGGATTCAAATGGCGCACTTGTAAGCTGGCGGCTTTATGATCGTTGGTCTGTTCCTTATGGAACTGTAAATTATCTTGGCGAGGGAATCGCAATCTGGATGCCGGACAATCAGGTGTCTGATGATGAATGGAGCCTATTTGAGGCAGCGCTTGTGGCTTCAGGAAAAAGCAGCTTTGAATTTGCAAAGGGCGCTGCACATGGTGTCTGGGCTGTTTCAAGTAGTGTATTTTTTGCCAACAAAGAAACATACATGCCTTATGGCGTAACTCTCAAAATGTGGTATTAAATGAAATATAACAAAAGGCGAAAAGGTCAGTTTTATATGGCAAGCGCAATCGTAATGATTGTAATACTTTATGGGATGTCTGATTTCATAAAAATACAGTCTTTTGATGCGAGAGGCATTCAGGCCCATGAGCTGCCGCGAATTGTGCGCGAGCTTGAAGGAAATCTTAACGCAACAGTCGTTACATCCTCTGCAGAAGATGTTTCAGGCAATCTTGACGAGCTTATTGCTGCTGAGGCAACGTCGCTTCAATCCAGGGGATATTCACTCGAGTTAATATATAATGCCACAAGCAATCCAATAACAGCGGATATTTGTATTACGCGCCAGGGTATGCGTTTTGAGAAAAAGATTTTTTTGGGATGATTTCTTAAACTATATATAGCCGGGCGTGTTAAAAATAAGCAGTGATGTGTCTTATATGAACAAGAAAATGGTTCCGGCGTTCGTTTTATTGATGTGTGTCGTCACTTTGAGCGGATGCACGTCTGAACAAGTTCCGATTCAGGAAGATTCGGAAAGTGCAGAGCCCGCCTTAGATACAGAGCCCATCCAGGACATTCAATATACAAAACCTCCACTGGAATCCTTGACAGAATATGAAAAATATGCCTTATTTGAGGCAGAGAACGCATGCCTCTTGATGAGTGTACGTATATGGGACTCTGGCGAGAGCGACAATGCTGCCGCAAAGATACATTCTATTGTTGAAAGATATGATTTTTCTAACGCTGATCTGGAGTTGCTTAGGCAAGAACATCGTGGCGATAACTCATTTGAATTTGCAGTCATTAAGTTTATGAAAGAGTTGTGTCCGGAATATATTGATGGATTTGTTTCATATGATGGCAGCGAAATAGGAGATACATCCTCCTTGACTGAAAAGGAAAGATATGCATTGTTTGGGGCAGATGGTGTCTGTTATTATGCAGGCGTCCGCTGGTGGGATCAGGAGGACGTAGATTGGTTTCTGAGTCAAATGGACGCGCTTCCGGAAAAGCATGGCATCCCTTATGATGATGTGCTGTTGCTTAAAGAAAAATATGCGGACGATGAATCTTTTGATACA
>JAGLMX010000031.1 GCA_023139785.1 Candidatus Aenigmatarchaeota archaeon
AAACGAGGTCTATTGGCGGCTCCTGTTTCTGTTCTTGGCTCAAAAAAGATTCCTGCTGAAATTCCAAAATACCACAGGGAAGCGCCTGAAAAAACTATTGAAACAAAACCTGGGATGCGTTTTAAAATAAATGATGTTGAAGTTGAGTGTACGCGTGCATTGCACACAGACAAATTTACTGTCGGGTACAGATTTTTCGCGGAAAAAACAATATCGTATCCCTCAGACACTGTGTTCTCAAAAGAGGTTGCTCGCGCGCACAAAGACGCAGACATACTAATTCTCAACTGCCTTTATCTTGTGAATGAAAACAAGTGCAAAGATGTTGAATTTGCAAAACACATGGATGTTGAGGATGCCATAAAGTTTGCAAAGCACATAAAGCCAGAGCTGTGCATTATTCAGCACTTTGGGATGGGAATGATTCGCAGAGGTCCGTGGACACAGGCAGAACATATTGAGAAAGAAACCGGGATAAAGACGGTTGCTGCGCGCGACGGGCAGGTTTTTGATGTTGGAGGAGAGTGCGCAAAAAAAGAAGGGCTTGAAAAATTCAAAAAAGACTAGGTTAAAAAGCTTTTTCCCGAAATAAATCTATGCTTGCGCGCACTGAAATCCAAAAAATCGCAGAATCTTATGGAAATCATGTTTCTATCGGAGTCCTTGCATCACACTCAGGCGAGGAGGTCGGCATGGCTGCAAAAGCGGCAGGGCTTAAATGCATTGCAATTTGTGAAAAGGGCAGGGACGCGCTCTACACAAAATACAACAAAAATCTTTTTTCTGATTTCATTGTTCTTGACAAATTCAAGGATATACTAAAGCCGGATGTTCAGGAAAAGCTTGTAAAAAATCATGTTGTCTTTCTTCCAAATCGCTCGTTCTCGGTTTACGCAGGATACGACGTGGTTGAGAATGATTTTCGTGTGCCGATTTACGGAAGCCGCGCGCTCTTTCGAACTGAAGAGCGAAATGACGAGCGCGGACAATACTGGCTTCTTGAGCAGGCAGGAATCCGAATACCTAAGCAATTCTCAACAGCAGATGAAATTGACAGGCTTGCGATTGTGAAAGTTCAGCAAAAAAACAAGCCGCTTGAGAGGGCATTTTTCTATTGTACTTGCAAAAAGGATTTTGATGAAAAATCAAAAGAGTTGATTTCTGAAGGGCTGATAAGCGCAGAGGGTCTGAAAGAAGCGCGCGTTGAAGAATTTGTTCTTGGTCCGCGCTTTAATGCTAATTTTCATGCTTACGCAATTGCAGAGCTTGGGACTATTGATTTTCTTGGATTTGAGGATAGACGGCAAGTGAACCTTGGCGGCATACTTAACCTTCCTGCACAAGAGCAGCTTAAGCTTGATATACCGATAACAAACGAGGAAATAGGGCACTTTGGGATTACAATGCGCGAGTCCAAAAAGCACCTTGTGTACGAAGCTGCTGAAAAATTTGTTCTTGCCACAAAAAAAGAGTTTGCGCCCGGAATGATAGGGACATTCTCACTTCAGGGAGCAATATCTGAAGGAAAAGACAGAAAACTTGAGTTCATAGTGTTTGATGTAAGCCCGCGAATCCCTGGCTGCCCGTGTGTGGGACCTACGTCGCCTGAAATGCGCAGGCTTTCGCTGATATATGAAAAAGATATCCGTGCGCCTCTTGACCTGAGCATGATTGAGATAAAGCATGCGGCAAAGACAGGAAAGTTGGGCAAAATCATAACCTGATTCTTCAAAATGTTTGTTATATATATATATACGATTTTTGCCCAATATAGATTATGGCCGGCTATAGTCCAAAATTTCTTCTTGCTGACAAGAATATGACTGCAAATAGTGCCAGCGGTGGAACCTCATGGGGTGATGTGTGGCTTGGAAAGTGTATTTTTACTCAGGCACTTAATCAGGGGAAAAGTGGTACAAAAAGCGAAGGAACTTACATAAATCCGACAGGGCCTCCGGGATTTTGCCAGGGAATATTTCATGGAATGGCTTTTGAGCTTGGAAAGGATGGCTGGCAAGGCCGGTTAAATGTCCACGAATGGATGGACATAAGCCCAGTGCATCCGCAATATTATCAGATGACGATGCAGCAGCGCGAGAATCTTGAAGCGCGCATAAAGCAGGGGCTTGCGTCAATTTCACAGAGTGTGTCAGACCTGGAACTTGTAGACCACGATGTTCGAAAATACGATGAATATATGGATTATCTCACGAACCTGAAAAGTGATGATGCGCTAACAAACGAAAAAGCATCCTTCGCCCTTAAGACCGTCTTTGTCGACACAGTAGACTTTCATGCAGGAGGTGGCGGGCAGGGAGCCGGAAGGCTTTCGATGGCATTCATGCGAAACAACAACATCATGCCGACCGTAGTTGATGACTTCATGCGCATGAAGGCACTTGAAGACATAAACACAGGGTATTTGTCAAAGCTTCCTGATGTTGAAAAGCGTATGCTTGAGACAAAATGGACGCTTTATGAGGAATGGCTCAAGCTTTTTGAAAGCGCTGTTAAAAAGCGCCTTGAGCGAATTGATGCTGTTAAAAAAAGCAGAGAATTCACCCTGAATGAATATCGGCACTGGCTAAAACCATCTATCTTGCGCTACAAGCTTGTTGAGGAAGCACTCAGCAGCAGAAACAAAGGCTCTCTGACAAGTGATGATATCAAAACACACCACGGAAGAACAACAGGAAATGCAACATCAGTCAATGGCTGGAAATTCTGGACATGGAAACCAATGCCTGACTCGTCGCCGCACCCGGCTCCAAACGAGCTTTACAGGAAAGCCATAGATGACGGGGAATTCGGCAGGCCTCCTTTTTATGACAAGTGGCTGCAGGAAGAATTAATTTTCAACAAGAGCCACGGGCTTATTGCAGACTATCCATGGATTACAAAAGAGTGGGTGGATGATAATGCAAAAGCAATTTCAAATAGTATTTCAGGACAGCGAAAACCATATTACACCTTCGTCATAGTTGATATTCAAAAAGCAATCATACGCCTTGCATCAGGAGCGGAAGTTGAGGATATGGACACATACACGAATCTGTATCTAATGAGCCCGAACATACTTCTTGCAAAGCAGCTTGAGCTTGCCGCCATAAAGCAGGAATTGGACAACTATGTTGATGAGGTTCTCGGGCTTGGTCCCTGCGTCAAAGGGAAGACGATAGAGAATTACATAAAAAGCGGATTTCGATATAAAGTTGGTGAAAAGACATACTCAAGCAAAAAGGAGATGCTCAAAGATTATCCTGAAGATAAATACTATATGTCGAGAACATATGATTATGATGGTGTGCTCAGAAAGCACAGCCCGATTGGAGCCTTCCTTGAAGATTACCTTGGCCTGAAATTCATATTCGGATATCACACAGGCCCATATGAAAGAACATTCTATGAGAGAATAACCAAATTCCACTTTAAGTACTCTAAGACACGATTTGATGCCGTAACCGGGCTAATACTTAGAAGAATGAAAATCGGGGCTTCTGCAAGTTAGAGCTTTTTTCATGCACTACTTTGTGCTATTTGATTTTCTTAGATGTGTGCTGCTTCAGCGGTGTGTTTTTGGCTCATGCCGTACAACTGCCTTATATCCTCAATTATACGAAAATATCTTTCTCTTGCATCATCCATTATTTTTCTCCGGTTCTTGTCATAAAACATATAGCTGTACGTCCACCAGAGGCTTTTTTGTATGCTGTTGCTGTAAGTATATTCGGTGTGTACCTCTGCCCAGGTCTTTATCTTTGCCCAGCCTTCTTTGTCAGGAGTTAGATTCTGCCAGCCCCAGATACGAATAAAATACCACACTTTTGTCCAACGGTCATAGGATCTATATGCATGCCACTCTGCCTTGAATGCACCATCACCGGTATCCCATCCAATTGTGTGAAGAAAAAATTTTGCTCCGTTTATCTCAAGCTCTTTTTTCACGATATCCTCAATCGTGTTTCGTATCTGAAATGGCTCTTTTCCCTTGTACGAAATAACCTGGAAGTCCTGTACATCCAGTATGTCGTCCGCGTATTTCATTGTTTTTTCAACCATGCTGCCTCAACCCATCCATGTATTGCTTTACGGCATCATCAAATCTTGCTGACAATTCCTTTCCGAGATGAAACCATTTTATTCTCTGCTTCTGGTAGAATGTATTGTGCCAGAACCTTCTAGCCATTTCATAGAATATTGACTGTTGTATAAGGGTGTCCTGCGGGTACTCTGTAATGAACCGTGGCTTAAGGCGTATTGATGCTGTGCCCTCTCCTGCAGTGGATTTTACCTTAAAAGAAACGTCAAAACGTATGTAGCTGTACATATCCATATCTTTTATAATGCGCCACCGCACATCAATACTGTCTGAGTCGCCTTTTTTCTCCCAGTTGTAGTGCATCTCCTGTATCTTGTTTCTCGGAACATTGAAGACGTCAAGAAATATTTCCTTTAACTTGTAATAGAGCTTTTCCGGGTGCTTCCCGGAATAGTTCGTCAATATGTCGCGCTCCCCTTCGTCAAATATATTATCGTACAGAACCAGTTTTGTCCTTGCCCAAACCATAAGTATCTCCCCTGAAATTATTGTTCGCCTTTATATATATGTTTTGCTTTAGTATATTTTGAGAATTATGCTTTTCGTTGTTGCTGCAATACTCATTGCGCTTGGAATATTCATACTATATTTTCTTGACCGCAAGGTTGAAGACCAAAAAATGTACTGGGCGCTCTTTGGGGGCTCGGGGCTTCTTCTTGCAGGAATATACCTTCTTTTCTATGCAATACCAACGGAAATAATCAAGCGCAAGGTTATCGGGCTTATTCTCTCTGTTGTGGGATTTTGGTTGACGTTTAAGTTTCCGGGAGCGGTAGAGCATCAGGGGGAGCAGGGTTATACGGGGATATTGTTTGGGATAATTACGCTTGTTGTTGGGATTTATTTGTTGTTGTTCTAGATGCACTCTTACAGGATGGCTGCGGTTGGTTGTTGGTTCTGTTTTGGCTTGTTTTTATTTCACCAATATTTCTTTACATTACATATATGATCAAAAGAAAGATTTGTCGAATACGGAATGTCAGATATGTTCCAGATACATTATAATCACACATCTTTGCGCTTTTCAAACATTGCGACGGACACCAGACCACAGCGAGTTACGGAGAATATGAATAACCAGTCATACGACACAGCATGCTGCTGCCTCAAAGCAACCGGAGCATCTCTTTTGCAGACGTTCTAAACTCCGCATAGTGATTGTCATTTTTAATATACATTTCAATCGCTGTGGATGCGAGACAAATAATGCGCAATTTTTCAAGACGGCAGTTTTCTTCGTTTGTCAGCGGAATTTGTGTTTCATAACCGTCTTTCATACCCCTAAAAAACACACTGTTGAGATACGGTGTGCCTGCGTGCGCCAGATCCATCATAGGGTCTCCGCCAATCGTATGTCCCGGATCCAAAAAAAGTATTTCACCGCGTTTTTCTGAATACAAAAAATTACCTGCATTGAGGTCTCCGTGAAGAAGTTTTGGATGTATTATAATCAACTTTTTATCACATATACATTCACGTAGTTTCTCTCTTTCATCTAGAGTGAATATTTCAAGAGCGGCGTCCCGCATGGTTCTGTGCATGTATCGTTCAAGAACTTCGCGCCATGTCTTACAGCTCCAACGGTCTTCAGTGCATGCGCTCCCGAAACCATTTACCTGAATACCGTGTACTTTTTTCAACGTATGTCCGATCAGTTTTGCAAAAACGTATTTGAACTCAGAGGACACATACCTCAAGTTAGTTCCCTCAATGAATTCAAGAATTTCAAACATATAAGGTATTTGTTTTCTTGAAATATTTGCATATATTGTTCGAGGCACTGGGATGTTGTTTTCGTGAGCTTTTTCTCTCCAGAAAATTTCAGTTAATATGCTGTTATCAGGGCATATTTTTAAAAAATACTTTTTCGATGCACTGTCTGTAACTGAAACGCATACGCTGTTTTTAGCATTTTCTATAATTGGATTGCTTACAGGCGTTATTTTTGCATCAAGAAAAATCTTTGGCAGCAGGGTGTCCAGTTCAGCAGTTATTTTGAACAGTATGTTTTCAGGAACTCTTTTTTCATGATTGCGCGAATGCTTGTTTTTTAAATCAGGCATGATATACCTCAAGAACTGCTATTGAACGAGGATCAAACTTTGCATGAATTATGTTCGTAAATTAGATTAAAAAATGTTGTTACACTCTGGACAATGCATCAAGGAAGGTCATTTTATGTATGGAATTCGTTGACGCGACTACAAAAAAGACGATAATCGCTTTGGATAAATCGATTAAATTCGCTGAACAATACAAAAAATTCGTATCGGATTACGTCACTCAGTTTACTGTAAACAAAAAGGACAAGAAATGTATGGCAGAACACGGATTTGAGCGATATCTTAAAGAGAAATGCATTGAGCAATTGTTTCATACATCGATCTTGTAAACATCCAGTCCCTCTGTTCGCATAACTGCTGTTTTCGGGAGTTCTAAAACGGCATTACAATATTCAATCCATTTTTCAGGGCAATCTTTTTCATCAAAATAGTAAACATCAAATCTTGAAAATATTTTCCGACGCTCTTTCAAAGAGTTACCCATAACCCATTCTGCAGAACCTGCGCGTAGTTCAGGATAGATAAATTTAAGCATCAGAGCATGTCCGGGTTTGGTTGTTATCATAAAGGCTTGTGTCTGGTTTAAATCCAATGCATTGTAATTTTCAAGGAATGTCTGGTCTTCTTCTGTTGTGCTCTGCTCGTTCTCAAAAACACAGTTGCGCCCTGCAAAGCATTTGGAAATATCTGTGTACGAATAAAACACAAA
>JAGLMX010000032.1 GCA_023139785.1 Candidatus Aenigmatarchaeota archaeon
TAAGCGCATCCTTATTCGCAGGCGTTGGTTTTCCTAGTGTAAAATATATGGGTTTTGCAAACGCGTCCAAAACAACACGTTCGTCCTGCATAGAATGAGGCACACAAAGCTTCTCAAGCAACTCTTTTTCAGGCGCATTCGATAAGCTGATTTTGTCTTCAGATACATTTGCCTTTGAAAACCACTCAATCAAGGCACAAACATCATCTATTGTAAGGTCATGCCAGAAAAAATTATATCGTGGGTGTAGTGGCACGCCAAGCTGCTTTGAAATTGCGAGCGCATCATCAAAAGAAGGTGCAGGATATGGTTTTTCCATAAACGCATCTTTCCGCGGAGCAAGTCCTTTTGACTTTTCAGCCGCAGCCACATCCTGTACCCACCATTCCTCCACATAGGACGACGGAAGCAGCACGTGATTATTGCTCACAAACTCTCCAAACGGAACCAGCATATCTCCCATGCTCAGGTATTTCTTTATGTTTTTCTTATGCTGCGTTGCATCGTCCTTTGTGTGAACTTCAACAACATCTCCGTTTTTGAGAAGAACTACAGGCGGTGCTATTGTACTACAAGCAGAGCAAACACTTGCCTTTCCGGGAAGCTCTGTTGCAATCTGTGTTCCGATTGCAAGAAACTCACTCAGATGCATGATGCCTGGATGCAGTGCAACTGCGGCCAGCCCCCCTGTCCGTGCACGGCCATATCGTAAACGAAATCCGCCGGGTGTTGCAGGAAATGCCATAACAGGCCGCCCGGCAATCACCTTAGACATGTATTTTTTATTTGGTGTATATTTGTCGTCTGACTCGGTCTTTTTCGCGGCATGTATCTTGTGCTTCAACTCAATGAATTTTTCAAGCCATAGCCAGTTCTGAAGCTGGTACTCCGCAGGATATTTTTTTAATCGACCCACAATCTTCTCGGCCTTAAGAGGGATTCCATCAAGAAGAACAAGGCACATCCCTCCCCGAATCTTGTTTGTTTCAACGCGCGCGAGGTCTTTGAAGTTTGACACCTCAAGCTTTTCTGTAGGGTCTCCTGTAATCTCCACAGGAACATTCTTTATAATCATCTCAATTTCTTCTTTTGACGGATGGTATTGTTTTGCAGTCACGCGGATATAATAATCTTCAACCTCTGTCACATAACGGCTTATTTCGTCTTTCTCTGGCTTATATTCTCCAAGCCCGGCATGCTTTCGTATGAAATCCGCTGCCAAAACAGACATTGCAGATGCTGTGCCTCCTGCAGAACGTATTGGCCCTGCAAAATAAACTGCCAGGTATTCTGTGCCGTCCGGGTTTGTCCTTATCTTTACCTGAGAGATTCCTTCCAAAGGCGCTGTCACGACCCCAAGTGTAAGATATGCCACGGCAACACGAAGCCCTGCATCAATTGCCTTTTCTTTTGTATCAAATTTTACGAATTTGTTCTGGGACACGTCCCGTCCAATCAAAAGCGCCACGCGCTCATCGTTTTTGCCATATTTTTCCTCAAACACCCGTATGGCATCCTTCATCCCTGATCCGAGTACCTCTGAAAAAACAGTTGAAATAAGCCCTTCAACGCGCGCTGCAAGGTCTTCAGCAACAGGAATGTCTACTTTCTGCTCGGGATCAAGCCCTTTTTCACGGGCGCACTCTGCAACAGCATATGCCTTTTTGACCTCTTCAGAAATGCTGTCAAAATACTCCTGTGTCTCTTTGTCTGTCTCCATACAGAACATTACAAGTAAAAAAATATATACTGGCGCGCACAGATATTTGCTATGTCTTTATTCGGAAAGAAAGAATCTGTTGTAGACGCACAGCCACCACGCGAAATTCTTCAGGAAAAAATTGAGTCCCTAAGCACAGAAATGCACGAATTCAAAGAAAGCACAGAGAAACAGATGAAAGAAATTTGTTCTGCGCTGAACATTCTTGACGGAGATATTCTTGACATAAAGGAAGATATGAATATCGCGCGAAAAAAACAGTGTACCCCTGCAGAAATTAAAGAAATCAAGAAAAGCATGGAATCTTTAACGGTTATGGGGCGGCTATGCCTCCAAAACAAGGAAGAACTTGAAGTGCTCGCAAAAAGAGTGGATGCCACACAGGAATCAGAAAAGCAAGAGCAAGACCAGAGTCCTGTTAAAATACTCAACTGATGCTTTGCTTTTAATAAAAAAAGCCTCGGTGGGGGATGGAAAGCGTTCGGAGAACATAATTCCCCTCATGAGAAGTGATGCCTTCCACCCATCCGAGCCCAAGTTTTTCCAGAACAGCCATTTATTTGGCGTTTGGTACTTATAAAGATTTCGATACTACGGTATAGTTGTTTACATAAAACTTAAATAGCCTATTGTATAACAATGGCATAACAAAACAGCAGGCATAAAACCGTCTGTGTTTGGTTGATTTTTATGGATGTAACAGCAGTTGGCGTTATTGTTGATGAAAAAAGGGCGGTTCTTGAAAAGGCCCTTAAAAACAGCCTTGTTGACAGCTACGAGATTGATGACCTGGACAAGACAGACTCAAGAAAAGATGTTTTTGTGTGCCTTGCAAACCCTGTTGACTCAAAATATGTTGCAGGCGTTCTCACAGAAATATTTGAAGGCATGGGCACAAAAAAGACCGGTGTTGAATGAGTAAACACACCACGGCTTTTGTTTTAACTATTTCTACTGATTTCTTTACAAAAAATCCTTAACAATAACTCTACGCGTGTCAAGTTCAACACACGTTATTTTTCCTGGAGTTGCTTTGTGTCCCACTCTATCCATAAAGCTCGTCTGTCCCTGAAATGTACTTGAAGACACAAGGGTCGTGCTTTTATACTTGTCAACAGCATGGCTATGCAGGTCTCCTGTATGAAATATATCGGGCACCGTCTTTATGACTAAAGGATCTATCTCAAGAGGATTCACCACCGTAGCACCATATGTCGGCGCAAGGTGCCGTCTTCTAAGAACATCTTTCATCACATGCTGTGGCTCTGACATCCCAAGGCGCCGCAGCTCAGGCACAGCATCAATTATGCTCGTAAAACTATACCCATGATACATCAAAACATTAATTCCTCCGGTATCCATGCCATGAATACGTATGTTTGACGGATTCTGTGTAAGATGAAGATTCTTAAAATCATATATTGTTGGCAAAAATTTCCTCGGGAGCTTTGGCTGTGGCTCTGCAAGCCCCATAGCATCGTGGTTTCCTGCGCACACCATCACCTGGATGTGTTCGGGTATTGTCTCAAAAAGCTCTTCGAATTTTTTGTATTGGCCAAAAATATCCTTTATCTGAAGATCTTCTTCCTGTCCGGGATAAATACCAATCCCATCTGCAACATCTCCTCCAACAAAAAGATATTTCACTCTGGAAGCATCTCTATCTGCTGAATTAATCCACTTTATGAACCTGCTCTCGATTTTCTGTATGAATTCCTTGCTTCCATAGTGCAAATCGGATATGAAAACAGCACTAAGTGGGTCTGAAATTGTTCTTGTAACCGATGCAGGCACATCAGGCCATATAATATCATCCACGAACATGTATTCTCTCGATATCCTGCCCTTCATACCAATAACATCATCAACCAGCACCCTCTCGGCATCAGTCCCTGCGCGCTCGGTGAAAAACACCTTCATTCTCCCTGAACCATCTTCTATTTCAGCCATAAGTTTTCCGCTTTTCGTTGTAAAAATATCATAAATCATCCCAATAACTGTTTCTTCGCCACCCGTAGACTTAAGTGCTGTAGATATTGAAACTGTGTTTTTGAGCCCCTGGTGGCTTAAAAGAATGTTTTTTATCTGCTCATATTTTGAAGAAAAAAGCTCTATGAACGAATCTGTTGTTTTTGCGCATGCTTTTATATCCGCTATGTCTATATCAACCACACCATCAAAGTCCTTTGCAATTATCTTTTTGATTTTTTTGACCTCAACAACATCTTCCACACTAGTAGCAATCGCATTTTTTTGTACAATTCCTTTTGGAAGTGCACTGCCAAAGGCTGTTTGATTGTCTATTGCGCTTTCATAAGCATCTACACCAAGAAGCGTTCCGTTTTCTATTAACTCAAGCACGTTTTTTTGTAAATCATTCATAAATACACCAATTAGGCCTAAAAATAAAATTCTTCCTTAAGGCATAAAATCACTTTTTTTCTAAGATCATCAGAAACAGAAGACGTTATTTCCCTCATGCGCCCATAACGCCCCTTGGATATTATGCGCGCGTTTATAATGCCTAAAAGGTCTATCTCAGAAAGTATATCTGAAAAGCGCCTTTGCGTCAGAATTTTAAGTGATAATTTTTTACAAGCCGTCTTGTATTCATCATACACCTCTCCTGTCAGGACAAGGCGCTCATTCTCTTTGAGTTTTAAAAACACACTATAAATCACAGCCTTTGTCTGTTTTGGCTGTGTCTTTATCGCATCAAGTATTCTGTCAGAATCTACCTTATCTTCTGCCTGTGATACATGCGATTCATCAACCTGTGTGTCCCCATTCCGTTCTGCAAGCTCCCCTGCAACCCGTAGCAAATCAATTGCCCTCCTTGCATCTCCATGTTCTTGTGCTGCAAGGGCTGCGCACTTAGCTATAACCCCGTCATAGTTTTTGTCAGCACTAAATGCCACTTTTGATCTCTCTCGTAGTATTTCCTGCAGCTGCATTGCATTATATGGCGGAAATATCAGCTCTTCTTCAGATAATGATGAGCGCACGCGTGCATCAAGATAATCTGTAAATGAAAGATCATTACTTATACCTATTATAGAACACTTCACATTCATCAAATTCTGGTTAATTCTTGTAAGATTGTATAAAAAATCATCACCAATCTTTTTTATCAATGCATCAATTTCATCAATTATAAGCAGCACAACCCCTTTTCTTTCTTCTATTGCTGAATAAAATGCCTTGTATACACTGTCTGTTGGCAGCCCTGTTGCAGGCACATTTTTTCCAAGAAGTTCACAAAGATATGCAAGAAGCCTGTATTCTGTGTCTGCAACGCGCTTCATCTTACAGTTAACATAAAACACAGATACAACAATATTGTTTTTTTCTGCAATTTTGTTAAGCTCAGACGTAACGTGCTTTGTAACCAGTGTCTTTCCAGTGCCTGTTGAGCCATATATAAAAATATTTGATGGTTTTTCCTGATTCAGTGTAGGCGCAAGAATTATACTTAATTGCCTTATCTGTTCTTCACGATGCGCTATGTTTTCAGGCAAATAATTATCACCAAGCGCGGATTTATTTAAAAAAAGAGGTTTTTTTGTAAGATAATCACTAAATATTTCCTGAATCGTCGTCTGAGCCATAAACATCAATCACTCTGGTAAAAAAACAATGTGTTTGTTCTATGAGAACTGAAGGCTTATATCTTTTTCCATAAGAATTAAAGGTTCAACACACTCTCCCTGTCAGTTCTCATGGAAAATAAAGTGCTATATATAATATATTGATAACACTGTTATAATATAATATGCTAACGAAAAACAAATCTTAAACTCCATAAGAAATCAAGGAGTGTGCGTGTATGATAATATTTTGATTAAATGAAAATATGTTTTTTAAAATGGCGCCTAAGGCCATTAAAACGTATTTATTTAATGATAATATAAAAAATCATTTTTGGACTTTTATGATATTCAAACAAAACGAATGCGTGATTTTACATATTTTTTAGAATGTTTACTATTAATATCAGAAAATATTTATACAATTGATGTATCAAAGACGGATTCTTAGTGGATGCAGATAACTCCGTTGACAGATAACTACGCGATATAAAAAAATTATTTTGAATTATTTTATTTGAAATACTACGTTACTACAAACAGAAAGTTATAAAATATGCGTTAATCACAAACCCGTGGCAATATGAATTCTCCTAAAATGGGCGTTGAAGAAGCATGTTTGTTTGCAAAGCACGTATTTCTTTATGGATGCAATAAAGCACGTTATCAAAAATAGTGCGTACGTAGAGTGACGCAGGCACACATTGAAATAAATTCATCTATACATTTTGAAGATTAACGGGCATTAAATATTCTAATCTTTTTTTCCAATGTAATTTTAACTTTTCATCTTCAGTATATTTATTTATTCGACGCTGAATTTCTTCAATATTATAACCTTCCTTACAATCAATCATTTTTTGTATCATTTTGGAATAATCACGATGCATGGATGCATCAAAATGATAAATATACTTGAAAGAATGAACATTAACGGCCAACTGCCAAGACGCCAAAAATGAAAATAAAATAATTAGAAAACCATTTATAACGCTAAAATATGAATTATGCGGGACAAATAAACTGGTTCTATAACAGAAAACAAGAAGAAATATGAGTGCTAAAAACGTACAGTAAATAGACTGTCTAAAAACAAACCCCATGCGGTCAATTAATTTCAACACTCTTTCAGCTTTTTGTTCTAAATGCATATTTATGTTTTCTTTGTTTGCAATTATCTCTAACCTATTCTTCGCAGTTCGGTCGTCAGATGTTATTTCTTGTTTGTATTTTTCCAAACTTTTGAAAATATGGCTTCTTATATTGGATAAAGAAAAAAATATTGTAGTTATTGTCAAAACAACAAGATTATATTCTAAAATAGCCCAAAGATTTATTCCAAACACCCCATCCATTTTTATCAAGCCCACAAACTTTTTCAAATATCACCACGAGAAATAGAACCGTCATTATGTACATGCTAACAAGTCATCAAAAACACTTTTTAAAGGCGTGGCTATGAGGGGATTATTAAAATTCACTCGTGCACTTACGAGGTCAATACATTT
>JAGLMX010000033.1 GCA_023139785.1 Candidatus Aenigmatarchaeota archaeon
TAGTGTGAGCTTGCCAGTTTCGGGTTCACTCATTAAAAATCATGAAAATTCACTATGCTTTTGATTATGTTTTTCAAGCTCTTCGGTAACTCAACTCAAAACTGGGACGAACACACCCGTTTTGGTTTCGCTTGCCGTAGATGGGACTGGCGTGATTTGAACACGCGACACCTGGATCTTCAGTCCAGTGCTCTCCCGAGCTGAGCTACAGTCCCGTACGTTCTAAACGGTCACAAAGACCGTTGATTGCATGATTGTGAGTTAGAACACCAGATAATTGTCCCCACAATTTTTAAATAGGTACTTTATGTTCTTCCCGGTTGTTTTTGTCGTTTAGATCCTTTAAAAGCTGTTCCAGAATCAGTGCATAAAGCCATGTAATCGGTGCAAGCAGAAATACCCTGAAAAACTCAAGTATGGCAAAGATTGTAATTGCCATAAGAAGGGGGTACCAGTTTAGAAGAAATGACAGCATATTTTCGATATATTCTGTGTCTACAGGGGTTTCAAGGACTTGTTCACCCATTCTGTTGTCTATTTCACGTTTTGCGGCACTGTCAATTTCCTGCATGCGCGTGTCAATTGCATTCTGACATGCTGTCTGCTGGTCAGAAGTCATGTCATCAAGGTTTTGAGATATTGCAATTTGTACAGATGTTTCTATATTTTCTATCCATGCATAGCTTGCCTGCCTTTGTTGTTCGGCAGCGGCTTGTGTAATATTGTCAATGTCTGAAACGCTCATTCCGGTCATTTCTTTCAACATGGAATCGACTTGGCTGTTGCTGTAGGCAGGATTTAAAAAGAGTGTGTAAAAAACGGCAAACGATATTGCTATATTCAAAAAGAGCAATGCGTTTCCTGCCACTTTTTTTGCGATTGATGGCGCATTAATTTTTTTGTATAGTTCCAAAGCGCTGAAAGAAAAATGCATTGCAATGAAGATGGATATGATTATTGCTATAGAAATTATAATTGACGGGGTAGAAATTCCAATAAGATACATTACGAGCGGAGCCATTAAACCGGGGGCAAGCATAAGTTCCGGCACGTATGATTTTTCATATATTGAATAAAGCGAGGTTGTTGCATAGGCCAGCGGAATTGCGGCTAATGCAAGAAGAATGTATGGTATGTTTAGTGCAGATAGTTTTTCGGTTCCTGTGAATAATGAAGGTGAAAGAAGTGCGTCTTTTGTAATCCCTGAAGATGCGAATAGAACAATGGCAGTACTCAATGACAGAAACACAAGTACGAAGGCTAGCTTTTTGTGGAACAAATACTCACCTTTTAAATGAACGTGGTTTTGCATAGCCGTATTTTTTCACAGGCGTGCTGGGTTTTAGTTTTTTCAACAGAGTTTCTTGTATTTTAGATGCCTTTTTTTTCAGCAATTCAACTTGCTTTTTTGCAGAGCAGTTTTTCTTGTTACTCATGCAATACCCCTTGCCTAGTTTGTAACCTTCGGTCTGGGGCGTCCACAAATAATAAAGGCTGCCTGTAATGATTGCGATGATGATGAGAAATCCAAGAACAATTTTTGTTATGCTGAATGAGCTCTCAGTGGTTTGGTTGTCTGCAAGAATTATGCGGATGTCAGATATTATGTCTGAAATCTCCTTTTGCTTGGCGTATGCTTCGAAATAATCTCCTTCGGATATCGCCTGCTCTGCTTCTTCACACAACTCGCGTATTTTGTCAAGCTTACGTTCTGTAAGATTTCGTTGATTTTCCGGTGCATCTTTCATTGTGCGGCTTATTTCTTCTTCAAGTTCCTTTATTGTGTCATCCATTGCAGAAAGGGTGTTGTTAAGCACATTCATTGTTTCATCAGACGGAGAAACCTGTAGGGTAAACGTTTTTTCATCTGAAGCACCGGAGGAAGCTGCCTTGGCTGTGATGATGTATTTTTCAATCGATGCATTTTCAGGAATTGTGATATTTATTGAAACAATACTTTGCGCGCCTGCGTTAAGTGAAGGGGAAACTGGTGTAATAAATGAATACCAGTTGGCCCATGAAAGATTGTTTGGAAGGGAAAGCGTGAATGCGATTCCTGAGATGCTTGTAGAGCCATTGTTTGAAACAGTGAAATTTGCAATTACCGTGCTGTTTTGCCGGGCAATCACCAAGGTTGGCGCAGAGAGTATGCTGATTTTTTTGTTCGGGACGCACGTGTGGTTTACTATCGCGCCGTCTGTGCAGATTATTGCAGTGCACACGCTGTTTAGGCAATAGTCACCACTTGAGCAGTCTGTGTTCGTAGTGCATGCATGTGACTGATCTGAAGATGTCGTGCCTAGGCTCGTAGCTGGTGGGGATGCAGGGGTTGTGGTGTTTTCGCTGACAGAGAAGGAGTATGTGTCATCTGTATAAATTTGCACTCCGTCATATTTTACTCCAGCGCGCATTATGAGTATAAAATTTCCTATTTGTTGCGGTGTGCATTTAATTGAAAACGTCCTGTCTGATGAAAGGGTTCTGACACAACTTGATGCACTGGTTACATCACTTCCACTGACATTCAAAGTATATGTTAGTGTTGGGTCTGTGATAAGTGTGGTGTTCATGCCGGAAAAACCATTAAGTGTGAGGTTGCCGGTAAATGTTACTAAATTGCCTTTGTATGTAGTGGATGGACTCTTGGTTGCTACAAAATATCCGCTGCCTGCTTCCAGCCACATTACGTTTAATGACTCTGTGTCGTTATACACAATCTTTGTTGTGTTAAGCGGAGAGTATGCAGAAATATTTATTGCATATGTGTTTGTTGTTGAGGGGTTGAATGTAATTGTGGCGCTACCGTTTAATGCCGTTTCTGTATCGCCTCCAAGACCCGGAAGGCCTCCGTTGTCAGAAACATGTGCTTTGTAAACATAGTTTGTTCCACCGCTTGGATCCCGTACTGTCACGGTTATTTTCGGAGTTTCCCATGTGTTGTAGATGGTTCGCTTTTCTATTGTGCTTCGTGTCTTGTCTAAAGTTACGGAGATGCTGTTTGCGATGTAACGGGTAATATAAAGTGTGTCGTTTTGTGTTTTTGTGTTGTTTTTGTATGTTGCGATAACTCGCAACACTTTGTTTCCGACTGAGCTGCCTGTCCAGCTAAATGGTGCAGAATATTCGCCTGCAGAGCCGGTTGAATCATCTGTAGAGTTCTCTACTGTGTTTCCAACAAGAGATATATTTACTGTGCTTCCAAAAATAGCGTCTCCGTGAATGTCATAAACATTTCCTGTAGTGGTTATGCTGTCATTCACAAACAAATAGTATTTGGATGTTTTGTTAAGAACTGTGGCTGTGAATGTTGTGTTTGACAGATTAAGTTCATTTGTGATTTGTATGGGTGTGGATTCATAAGATGCGTAATGGCTTGTGGCATTGGACAAATAATATGTTTTCAGAGTGTATGTCCCCGGACTAGTTGTTTGCGGAATGGCGTAGTTGTCTATTGTTGTATTGACAAGCCCTGATGAAACCAGTATGTCTTCTGTTGTGCTTGACCACAAGACAGTTCCTGAAGTTGAATTAATGAGCATTGCAATGTAATCCAGAACAGTACTGTTCTCCGTGGATGTGATGTTGCTTATAATCGTTATTGTTTCGCCAAGATTAAACACAGAATAGTTTTTTGTTGTATTGACATCAAGTGTTGTGTTGTATGATATGGTTTTTGTTGTAATTCCAGGAGCTATTGATGAATATGTTATGTTGGCGTATCTCGTATTGCCCATAGTAATTATTGAGCAATTTGTTCCTGAAACTGAGCAATTTGACGTGATATTAAAAGGAAGCTCATAAAGCAGAGTTGCAGAGGTTAGTGGTTCATCTGCAGGATTTATAATGTCAAACGTTTCCTCAAGGACATTTTTTGTTCCTGTTATTGCAGTTCTGTTTGTTGTAACGCCGCTTGTGAGATATGTAATATCAACCTGTGAAATGGTGCCTGAGAGCGTTGCATTTGGCGAGAAAAGACGGGCAAAATAAATTCTGTCAACATCTGATTCATACCTCAGCGCAGGGTGGTTTTGAAGCGATTCGTTTGCATTATACCATGTGTCTGTCTCATTGACAGAGATGTTGAAAGCAGTTATGTTTTGATTTGCCGCTGTGCCATTGTAGTTTTGTATGCTTAATATTGCAGAATCAGGAACAATTTCACCGGCGATGGCGGAAACAAATGAAAAATTTACCTTGCCGCCAGATGGCTCTATGATATTTCTGTACCAGACTGAAGCGTTTGAGGAAGCCCAGCCTGACACCGGGTTGTACAGTGCCGTTATTGCTGAAGGCACTGAAATCGTGACTGTATTGTTCCATGTTATGTTTGTGATGTTTTCAGAATATATTACGGGATTGCTGTTATGAGTTTTTGAAAAAGATAAGCTGTATGTCTTTTGAGGTGCTGATGCTGTTGAAGGCGTTTGCACTTTTCCGAACAGGTTGTATTCTGCTGCAATAAACTCAGTAAAATTTGAAGACAGCGACTCGTTTTCTTTATTGAACAAAAGCATGTTTTTTGCAAACCTGAGAGCCGAAATTATGTCGTTTTCGTAACTCAGTGAAGAAACAAAGAACTTTGCAATATTCTCTGACGAAACCCATCTTGTGGAGTGAGGCGCAATGTACGACGCTGCGGTGTCTGATGTGCCGGATGATGAAAAAGCAATAGGAAGTGAGATACTGTAATTTGCCGGTGAATTGCCTGAGAGCCAAGTGGAATCAGAATTTGTTCCGTTTACCCTTGCTGCTTCAGAAGCATCTGCAAAAAAGAATACTTTGTTGATATTCATATTGCTGCCACAAAGAGCCCCGGAATCCTCATTTGCTTCAGGGCATGCTGTGCCTGCTCCAGAGAATAGTTTTGTAGATAATAGAGAATGCTCTGCAGGGTCTGCTGAAAAATAAACGAAATCCGTTATTGGACTGACTGTTGAGAGTGCATTGTATATGACCTCGTTTGTCACACTTGCGCCAACTACCGCAGAAGTACTAAAAAGCGATGCGACTTGGGTTCCTGTTGCAACCTGAGCATCTGCATTGTTTGGTACAAACACATAATTATTGCTCCACGCGGAATCCATGTCCCTGTCAAAAAGGTTTCTTGCTGAGGTGTTGTCATACCCTGATATGATGCTCCATCCGGCATCAACATAGGGATCGCTGTCAAGATATTTTGTAATGTTGTCAACAGAATTCAGAAAATCCGGTGAAAGATTTGCTGCCTGCATTACCAGATATATGTATTTTGGATTTTTTGATGCAACAGACGCTCTTATAGTATCATTGATCAAATCAAATCGCACAATCGTTGCATTTGGAGAAAGTGTTGTGTTTATGTAAACGGCTGTCTGATTGAAGCCGCCATTATAATAGGCAGAAGTGTTGCTTGGGGTAAGAATTACATATTCCTCTGCTGACGCAGTGGAAACCAAAAGCAGGGTAAAAACCGCGGCAAATACAAAAAGACAGGAGATTGTTCTCATTAGCCCACATAATGTGCTTTGTTTTGTGAAGATGGTTTTTATAAGACAAGATTTCTATAAATACCTTTATGAATTATTCGAAAAACTTTATCAAGCCTTGTGTTGGAGAATTAGGAAAAAAAGCGTTGAGAGTTGCAATCACAGGCACACCCGGAACAGGAAAAAGCACGTTATCAAAAATTATTTCAAAGAAGACGGGGTGCCTGCTTGTGGATGTAAATGACTTCGCAGAGAAACACGGGCTTTTTACAGAAAAAGATGTGAAACGCGGTTCGTGGATTGTTGATGAGAAGAAACTCAAAAAAGAAACAGACGCAATCGAAGGCAATATTGTCCTTGATGGGCATATGTCTCATTTTTGCAGGGCTGATATTGTTGTTGTGCTTCGTTTGAATCCACGTGAACTGAAAAAGCGGCTTTCTTTGCGTGGCTGGAGTGCAAATAAAATAAAGGAAAATGTAGCGGCTGAAGTTCTTGATGTCTGCTTTTTAGAGGCGCGGAAAAAATGCAAAAATGTGTTTGAAATAGATGTAACCGAAAAGAGCCCGAGTGCACTGGCTAAGGAAGTAATTGCCCTGATTTGCGGCAAGAATCGTGAAAAATACGCGCAAAAGAGAGTAAATTGGTCTTTTGAGTTTGTTTCGGTGCTTAGGGAAAGCATTTAAATGTTCTTAACACAACATACATTCTAAATTGTGATTCTTATGGCAAAACCAAAAGACCCTGTTGTTGAGGAACGTGTTTTCAAGAACGTATACGTCTGCAGAAAGTGTAATTCCAAGATTCGGAGCGGCAAAATTGAGAAAACAAAGTGCAGAAAATGCGGCTCAAAATCTCTTAGGCTTAAGAGGAAGGATATGAAGTCGGCAGGGTAGACGGATTTGGTTTAAATAAATTGAGATTTATTTTTTCTTGTACGCAAAGTGAACATGTTGCTTGCGGACTCACTCCTCAAATATCATGAAAATCCACAAAACCTGTTGGTTAGGCTTTTCAAGCTATTCAACGGCTCAACTCAAAACTGAGACGAGCATGCCAGTTTTGGTTTCGCTCGTTGAATATGCCCCGGTGGCTCAGCCGGTAGAGGGCAAAGAATGACTGCATTATGTCAACTGCCCGCCAAAAGCGTTGCCTTGGTAAGGCAAAGGTCGCGAGTTCGAATCTCGCCCGGGGCTTTACATTTTGAAAGAAACTATTTCACTTTTATAAATAGATGAATTCATTATAGACTTATGAGCAGGTCGCTACAAAGTCTCACATTTGCTGTTGTTTTCTTTTTGATAGCCGGAGTTTCTGTGGCAAATGCCGATACC
>JAGLMX010000034.1 GCA_023139785.1 Candidatus Aenigmatarchaeota archaeon
ACCCGCACCTTGCAAAAAATCCTGTTCTGGAAAACCGGACCCAAATGGCTTGCAGGCAAACCGCGCGCATTACGCCCGCGGCCTGTCCTCACAGGTTGCCCGCAAGTGGTTCAAGGTGCGTGAAAAATAAATCTCTCTTCAAAGACACATTCTGTAAGTCTCATGCTCTGGAAAAACAAGGACCCAGACAGGAGTGTCTCTATAGAGAGAATTTTCCTAAAAAGAAGCGGTGTTCAGTGGGTCATCCATCGGTTGAAAAAGAAGCGGAATCATCCCCTAATATTCTGTGCACCCGCATGAATATTTAGCGAAATGTAGCACAGAGATGGGGCTAAGTATACCAAAGTTCATTCTTGTATTCCATTGCATACTTAGTGATTGCATAATGACCACGCTTATTTTGGCAGGCACATATAAATAGTTTTCCGTGTTTTTTGCATTTTGTCTTATCCCGAAATACTTTCGTTCCGATAAACGAATCCATGAAAAAACGTAATCAGAAGAAAATACGCTGGATTATCCGGCATATGAAACAGGATCTCAACAGTGCTGCTGTAGCAAGATCACAAAAGATAAGCCAAAGCGCTCAACAAGTATACAATCAATACAAACAAACAAAACTGTGCCTGTATTACACAAACCATGCAGAAAAGCGAAACATCTTTCCGACAAGCACACAGAACTGATAAACAAAGCCTGTGAGGAACATAAAATCCGTCTCGTAGTAGTGGGGTGGATGATCCAAAGAAAGCATAAAATTCATATCACGCGCAAGCAATAGACAAACATTTGCTGACATACTCAGCAAATAGGTATATTTAAATACGGCTGTTTAATAGCAATCGTGAAACAAAAAAAACTGTTAACTTTAATGCTATTGTTTAGCTTATCTCTATTTCCAATAGTCTATGGAGATGCAACATTAGATTTTACGGAAATAGAACCCATTCAAACAGAGCCTGAAATAGAACTCGGAAATGTTACGACAGAACATATCAGAGTAGAGCCGATATTTATAAGCCCTGTAATAGGTAATCCAAAACCGATTGAAGGGCCTGTAGAAGTTGAAATAAGTGAAACAAAGTTCGTACGTATAAGCGCCCCTCTAGATAAACCAACGCCCATTGACCCCGTATTTAAAGTAAAAATAGGGGATATAGAAGCCATTGATAGAGAAATTGAAGTGGAAATAGGATCCATTAAGATGAAACCCATCAATGAAGGCTCTGGAATAGAAATAAGCGGGGTGAAGATGGGTGAATTGCAGCCTATTGATACCGAAGTTGAAGTAACAATTGGAGCTGTGACGAGCACGAGACCAATTCTCATCGAGCAAAAGGAAAATAAATTATTGATACAGACGGAATATGCTTCTGCATCCACAATCAAAAAACTGGTTATTAAAGAGCGCAAATTGTATATGGAGACATCTGAGGGCAATAAACAAATTAAAATCATGCCAGAAGTAGCCTCTTCTAAAGCCATAGAAATTACAGCAGTAAAAGAAATTGAATTGAAAGAAGAACATGCAAAACCGGTTTATTCTGTTAAAGGCATAAAACAATCTACGTTGTTTTTGATAGTTCCTATATCAATGGAAGTTGAAACAAAAATAAATGCAGAAACAGGTGTCGTAATTTCAGTAAACAAACCATGGTGGAGTTTTCTGACTAGGTAAAAACAAACAACTCACCTTAGCCGCTGTACCGAATTTGTAAATTTTCTTTCAATTAACACTTCGTATGTGTCTCTGAATTCAATAGTTCATTTGCTAATTCATACACATACTCAAAGAAATATTTTATGCTTCCGTGTTTTTTACATTTTCGGGAGAGCGGTGTTCTAAAAAATATATAACCCGCGCAACCCCTACTTTTCTGCATGGACGCAGTTTTCCTCTTTGACATAGGCGCAGTAATAGTTTTCGCAACAATATTCGGCGCAATAGCCTCTTTTTTCAGGCAGCCCATGATTCCGGCATATATTATTGCCGGAGCCGTCATCGGGCCTTTTGGCCTTGGAATAATAACAAACCAGGAACTCATAACAACTCTTTCAGAACTAGGCATAGCGTTCCTTTTGTTTATCATAGGAATGGAGCTTAATTTTTCCCGCCTGAAGGATGTAAGCACAATCGCAACAGCAGGAACCGTTATACAAGTGGCACTCTCTTTTGCAGCAGGCTTTTCTGCAGCGCGTTTTCTGCTTGGGTTCGGCTCGCTTGAGGCAGTTTATGTTGGGTTGGTCATCGCATTTAGCAGCACAATGGTTGTGATAAAGCTGCTTGTGGACAAAGACCTTATTGAGACGCTTCACGGAAGGATTGCTTTAGGTGTTCTTCTTGTTCAGGATGTTATTGTGGTTCTTGCCCTTTCTGTACTCTCAAACATTGACAACTTTGCAGCAGACACAATCATAATTTCTTTAATGAAAGGCATCGGCCTGTTCTCAATAGCAATTGTGGCATCAAATTACATTTTTCCAACAGTGGTAAAGGCACTCACAAAAAACCCGGAACTTATGTTTTTGATGTCCCTGTCAGTCTCTTTTATTTTCGGAGGCCTTGCATACGTTTCAGGCTATTCGATTGCAGTCGGAGGCTTTCTTGCAGGCATAAGCCTTGCAGTTTTTCCATATAATATCGAGATAATAAGCAGGATAACATCGCTCCGTGATTTTTTCGCAACAATGTTCTTTGTATGCCTTGGTATGCAAATTGCATTTTCAAACATTGCATCTGTTTTGCCGGCGATTATAGTTCTAACAGTAATAACGGCAGTAATAAAGCCCGCGATAATTACGTTCCTTGGAATTTTCTTTGGCTACGGAAGAAGAACCTCTATTAGCACCGGCCTAAGCCTTGCTCAGGTCTCTGAGTTTTCCATAATAATTGTCGGCGCAGGCCTTGCACTAGGCCATGTGTCAGCAGAGCTTTTGCTGATAACCACAATGACAGCAGTCATAACAATAAGCATGACACCATATTTTATAGAATATTCGCCGTTTTTCTATCGTCTTTTCTCAGGATTTCTTGAAAAGCTCAAGGCCTTTCAGGTTGTAAAAAACAGGAAACTTCATAATACAACAAGCGAGTTCAACAAGAAGCCAAACAAAATCATTATTTGCGGCGCACACACTATGGGCAAAAGCATTGCAGATGAGCTTCTCCTGCAAAAAGAGAATTTCGTTGTAATAGACTACAATCCGGAGGCAATAAAGGTAATGATGTCCCAGAATATTCCGTGCATATATGGAGACATAACGCACGCAGAAGTTCTTGAAAGAGTAAATATATCGCATGCGCGCCTTCTGGTCTCAACCATACCATCTTATGATGCCAATGCCAGCCTCATCAATACCGTCAGGAAAAAGAACAAAAACATCAGGATAATGCTTACTACAAACAGTGTTGATGACGCGCTTCACTTCTATGCAGCCGGGGCTACATACGTACTGCTTCCAAAACTCATAAGCGGGCAAAAAGCAATACAAAACCTTGATGAGTTTATTTCAAATGATGAGCGCAAAATAAACAGCATAAAGAAAAAGGAAGTCCTTTTCCTTGAGAGAAATAAGGAGGGCCAGAACTTGAAAAGATACGAGAACGGGTTTCTAAGAGACATTCACAAGAAAGTTCTTGGAAACAACAACATTCGCTCGCCGTAGAGCTTCGCAAGACATATAAAAAAGGTGCATCAACTTTCCTGATGGACAAAAAAGCAACAGATAAAATACAAAAGAATTTGCATGCCCTGGCAAAAAAGCATGATGTTTCTGCAAAACTGTTTCTTGACGAGAAAGAAGTTCTGAACATAAAAATAAAGAAAGACACAGTGTATCTTGACTCAAAAAACGTTCTCAAGCTTTTGACAACACCCGCACTCATAAAACTAGGGCTTGCATTGCGCTCCGGCTTCGGCGGAAAATATAAGATTCGCATGAAGCAAGGCTTCATTAAAAGAGTTCTTGGAAAGGAATAGGTATGACATGCCGCTTATCATATTCAATCCGTTCCCGAACAAGAAGATATACAAGCAAATCATAAAAGAATCGTATGGACGTAAAACTATTCTTGAAGCCATCATTGATAAAAATAGTATTGACTTTACTAATACCTTTGACCGCCTGGCATGGATTTAACTATGAATTTGATCCAGCCACACCAGACTATCTTGGAAAACCGAACATGATCTATGAGTCATGGGAATTTTTACCCCCACCCTTAATACTTACAATACCTGGCACGATTCTCGAATAGTCTGGAGCCAAACAAACAATGCAAAAAATAAGCGGTGATAACCCTAGTTTGACAAAAGATATTTCACTAATAAGCAGCTCATTAATTATAAATTATGTCCTTGCTTGTTTTATATTGTCGTTGTATCGCAAATACAGAAAGCAATAATCGCTCGGGGCAAGCTATTCGCCAGCCATTCAGAACGTTGCACTTTGGTTCTGTTTTTCTTTCAGAAAAACGATATGGCCGAAGATAATTTTGCGAAACCGTTAAATCGTTTACGCCGTCCAAATCGACTAAGCAGACTTCGTTAAATCTCAAATTTGAGTTCAAAGGACAGATGCAAAGAATATCAGGACAAACAGAGCCAGAAGCGCCACAAAGACAAAAACCGTTTTTGCAGAGGTCCAGATAAACTTGTCAATAGCATAAAACAGCGTAAAGAATAGAAAAATCACAAAAAAAAGCTCTAAAGGGTTTGTGGTTCTTGCACCATTCTTGATTATCAGCCCTGCATCGATAACGGCTTTGCAGGCAATAGATGTTGTTCGAAAAGCACTTTCAATTATCGCAACTATGGCTTGCCTGAAAACTTCGAGAATTTCAAAAAGCATAACACAGTTATTGGTTTCAACTTGTTTATATTTCTTCTTCAAATCATTGCCTGCAAACCAAGGCTTGCTGCAAAAAGAACGACCCAGACCGGTATACTCCACCAGATTACTTTAGAGCCGTCAAGGGGCGGTATTGGAATCATGTTGAACATCGCAAGAAATGAATTTATATATGCAATAGTTATTGCAATGCTATTGCCTGGCGCAAGGAGAAGGCATGCGCCTGCAATTGTGAGATTTGCAACGACACCTGCTGATGCAATAAAGCCATTCTGCCTTTTAGTGAGGCGCACATTATGCATCATACCTTGCTGGTCGCGGTAATGCGTATATATCATGACCGCGCCGGGTGCCGCAAACACAAAGCTGCCGTTTGTAATTATTGCAAGCACAAGTGCAAACATTAACCCTTTCTTCCACATCTCATATTGCGCCCAGGCCCCGTATTTCATAGCAGTGAACTTGTGCATGAGCTCATGAGGGATAAATGACAGCCCGACAATAACTGTCAGAAGTATTGCGAACGACAAATAGCCAATAGGGTCACTCAATGCCCCGAAAACCCCGCCAACATTTCCTATGGAAAATATAAATCCCAGTGCAAGAGTGGAATAAAGTATGTCATGTATTTCCTTTTTCGTGAATGTAAATAAGTAATTCATCAGTTTCAGTCTCCCCGTATTTCCTGCCACCTTACTTTCTTTTTCTGCACCAATTCTTTTATACGCTTCTGTCTTTGCGACAAGGCGGACTTGTTAAGCTTTATTTCGCAAAAAACAACTTCATCGTCCGTAAATGCCAACCCATCAATAGGGTCTCCAATAAACCTGAAGTTTTTCGGCTCAAAAGAAAACCTTTTTGAAAAAGGCACAATCTGCTCAAATATCTTTCCGTATGTTGTTGAAAGGCTCTGTTTTCTTGATGCAGTTGAAGACAGCTTATTTATGAGATACACAATGCCTGCAAGCTCAATGACAGAGACAACAATGAAAAAAAGCAAGATATTCATAATCCACTACTCTTTTTTCTTTGCAAGCACAACCCATCCGTTTGACGAATCAAGGTCTGATATGAATATTCGATCCATAAGAAAGCCCGCCCCGGAGCAAAGCTTCTGTACGTGTTCCTCTGAAAGCGAGTCTTTTTCACGAACATCAAGTAGCGCCCGCCCGTTTGAAAGAAGAGACTCTTTATTATTTTCAAGAATACTGAATGCAGTGAATAGCCCGAACTTTGGGCCGAATAGGATGAAGTTGAATTTTTCACTGTGCTTTTTAGATATGCAATCCATAAGCGGGTTTAGGGATATATCCAGCACACCCGGAATGTCTGAAGCCCCTGCTCCTGCGTTTGCAACAGATGCGCCCATGTCTTTCAGAAAGAGCAAAGTGCCCGGATCCGCTCCGATACAGAGCGCGTCAGTCGTGCTGGTGAATAGTTCGCATTCTTTTTGAAGCTCGCGAACCTGAAAATACCCTCTGGGCTTGCATAGAAGCTGAGAGTCTGTTATTTTTACAGAATCCTGCGTTGACACCGGAAAGTCCTGTTGCTTGACAATCTGCCTGTTTACCTCAACAAAGCCATCGCGTATAAGGGCGTGCGCAGAAAGAATGTCCGAAACACCCAGTTTTGACACTAAGTAGGAATCAAGAGACATGAAACTATTTTGGTGAACACAAATAAATATGATTCTTTCATTAGGAAAGTACTCCTTTCAGCCAAATAGACATTTCAGCAAGTTTCTCAATCGGTAGAGTTCGCGGTTTCTCATCAGCATAAAGAACAAGCCCGAAGATTTTTTGCGCCTGCTTTTTATCAAGCCCGAACTC
>JAGLMX010000035.1 GCA_023139785.1 Candidatus Aenigmatarchaeota archaeon
CTCCTCCCCCTCTCCGCCTTCTCAAGCCTCGAACTCGCAGCCACATGGATACTCTGGGTATTCATTGCCCTCATGTTCGCAAGCGCGGACTGGAAGGGCTGCCTCATGATGCTCGCAGTCGGCGGAGTTGCAATGAACCTTATTACCGGCCTCGCCATATTTGCAGTCGCTGATGCCGAGATTGCAGCAACTTATGCAGACCTTACAGATAACACAGGAATAAAGAACGATACCTCTTCAGACCTAAGCAATATCTGGCTCATGCTTTCAAACCCGCGCCTGTGGTACGAGCGGGAATACGGCTATAACGAGAATGAGACAATGGCCCAGGGAGCCCAGACTTCGCCTTATGCTCTTGAGATAACAAAGGCAACAGTGCTTGAGAAAGCAGCACCACCAGGAAGTCCAGTCACACTTGACATACAGGTAACCAATAAAGGCAAAAGAAAAGCAGATCTCAAGAAAATAAAAGTTGAAGTTGAAAACGAGAATCTGGGCATATACCACAGATATTCAAAGCCGGATGCAGATTTACTGAATGCAGGCAATTCCGACATATTATACTTGTACTTTGAGTCAACCCCTGCTTTACAGGCACACTATGAATTCTGTGATAACCCAACAATTTCGAAGTCTGTAAAAGATGATATTGGAGACTTTGAACCGGGCATGCTTGATGAATACTTTTTTGATGTAAAATCTCCGGAATGCTACGGCACGCAGAAGCTTAATACAACAATCATCTATGGCTATAATGTTGACGCAACCTACAACCTCGAGCTTATTGATCCTGGTTATTACAAAGAGCTTGCAATGAATCGCAAGCTTACATTTCACACAGAGAACTCAATCAGCAGCGAGGGACCGCTAAAGCTGACCATACGTTCTGTGCCTGAGGAACAGCCTGTGAGATTGCGGGGTGTTGGTGAAAATCAGTTTACTGTGTTTTATAGCATATCAAATATCGGGCCCGGAACCGCAGTCATAGAAAGTGCAGACAAAATATATCTTGAGGAAATAGATAGTGATGAGCTGAGCCTTATTGACGGAGAATGTAGTTTTGTTACACCCGCGGATGGTGAGCCTAAAAAGTATGTTCTGGGCGGGACATCAACACCCAAGTTTTTCCTTGAAGCCCAGGATAAGGCCACATTTACTTGCGGCTTTGGTGAGAAAGACGACGAAAAGTGCATAACAATCCCGCCAAACGACCTGGACAAGATAGTAATTTTAACCTGCGACTTTAAACACGAAAAAGCTAGTGAAATCGACACAACAACAACTCTTTTCATGAAAATGCATGTTGATTATTCATACATTACAACCAAAAAGACTCAGTACCGCACAACTCCGGTTCCGGACTCACACTCGTGCGTCACAAAACGGGCTCTTGACGGACAACCCAACAAGACCGGAATGGATTTGTACATTAAGGAAGTATTTAGTGAGATTCTGGACCAAAAGAACACCGGTTCTGTCGTATTCGAAACCCTTTGGAACGCAGATGATGAATTGCCATCAGGCGTTGTTGATGAGCCATTCACAAATCTCTGTCCGGAATGAAGTTAGAGGGGCGGACATATTTTACACCAAAAGCCGCTTAGTTTATAGCAAATCCCGAAACAATCCATCCTATTGGACATAGTATCATAAAAAGCGTCCAATAATATGGACACATTCGCATGTCTTATCCCAAAATACTTTCGCCTAAAAAACCAATAAACCAACAGGCATACGCAATAAATTCTAAACAATTTATTAAAATAAGTCTATTATTTTAACAAATAATATGAAAATAATTGAGTTATATTTATATATTTTTCTTGCCAATATTAGCACATGGAAAAAATTGTTGAAAGAAAGCTATTGAAAACTATTCTAAGAGTCGCAAACAGAAAAGAATTTATAGGCATAAGGGGCCCGCGCCAGTCAGGAAAGACAACACTTCTCAGGCTTCTTGAAAAAAAACTGAAAGGATATGAAAACGTTTTTGTGAACATGGATTTGCCCGACAACAGGCATGAATTTGAAGAAAATCCCCTTGACTTTGTAAAACGGCACAAGGCTGGCAAAAAGAAGCTTTTGCTTTTTATGGATGAAGTGCAAGGCTGCAAAAACGCCGGAAAGTCACTTAAAATTATATACGACTCTTTCGAGGACGTCAAGGTTATCTTTTCCGGTTCATCATCTCTTGAAATAAAAACAGGCATTCTTCCAAGCCTTGTTGGAAGGACATTCATATTTGATTTATTGCCGTTTGATTTTGAGGAATCACTTGCTTACAAAGACAATGGGCTTGCAGAAATTTTCAGGGATAAGAAGAAATCTGTTTTTGAGTTTGTTGAACATGGCAGGCTAATCAAAAAACCAAGCATGTCCGCGGAACTTATGAAACACATGAAGAAATATGCTGTTTTTGGCGGTTATCCGGAGGTTGTAAAAGCAGGAACTGCCGATGAAAAAATAATTCTTTTAAACACTCTTAGAACCCTTTATCTTGAGAAAGACGTCATTTCATTTTTTGGTGTTCGTGACGCTGACAAATTTGAAATTATTTCAAGAGTGCTTGCGTTTCAAGCGTCTAATATTCTGAATGTTTCAAATACCTCAAAGTCCTGCGGAATTACATTGCAGAAGGCAGAAGAGTTTCTGGCCATCCTAAAACAAGTCTTTGTAATAGATCTTTTAACTCCATTTCACAGAAACCTCATAACAGAGCTTAGAAAAGCAAAAAAGATTTACTTTTTTGATGCAGGCCTTAGAAACTCGTTGCTGAGAAATTTCATTGATTTTGACAAAAGAGAAGATGCAGGAAAGATGATGGAAAATTTTGTTTTCAGGGAACTTATTTCAAGTTTTCCGGATTGGGAACTTAATTATTGGAGAACCTCCGGCAAGGCAGAGGTTGATTTTGTCCTAAGCAAAGAAGGCACCCTTTTGCCGGTTGAAGTGAAAATAAATGAGACCACAATAGGAAAATCTTTTTACAGTTTTCTGGAGTCCTATAAGCCAAAGAGGGCAATAATAATAACCATGAATTATTTTGAAAAAAGAAAAGTAGGAGACACAATAGTGTATTTTTTGCCTGCACACTACCTATGACCTTAATAAGGCGCATTGATATAAAGAATTTGTAAGTTTGTACGATTATCATTTTTCATATCTTAAACCACATACGCATTGTTGCACAAGAAAATATTGATAAAGAACTGATTTCAAAATACAAAGCAAAGTTGATGAAATGGATGCAGAAAAAACAAGGGAAATCAACAGGCAGAACCGTGAAAAATACGCTGTCTTTTGGGCAAATTTTGTGAAAAATAATAAAGATGGTGTCTGTGGAAAACAGCAGAATTTTTTTATCAAGTCCCTGATGCATGGCGCAAAGCAAAATAATATCTTGGCAAGAGACTATTTAGCAATAAAAAAAGAGGGCGCATCAAGCCCGTAATTGGTGAAATGACATGTCCCTTTTACTAGACCCGACATACCTTGAATACTCGCCCATAGGCCAGTTCATACTGCCGTTTTTTATCATGTTCGCAATAGTCTATGGCATCATGAATTATACAAACCCTTTTGGCAAGCAGAAAAATGTGAATGCCATGATTTCTGCTGCAATCGGCCTTTTTGCAGGCGCGTCACGGGACTTCGTGGAATTTTTCTGGCGCAACCTTAATCTCACATTAATTCTGTTCATAGTGCTGTTTTTTCTGTTGGTTGCAAAGAAGCTAACAGAGGGCGGTGACGACGGCGACAAGAGCAGCATTGCAGTAATTGCAGGGGCAATAATAATTCTTATCGCCGCAAAAGGGACTGAGATGTTTGATGATATGTACTGGCTCAGCCAGAACAATATAATCTTTCTTGTAATGGTGGCTCTGTTTATCATATTGATATATGCAAAAGGCAATAAATAGTGACTTACTTTAGCTCAAGTTCCATAAAGTCCTCTGCAAGGATAGTGTTCTTAAAAATCTTTTTTGCATCATCCAAAAGCACTTTCTCCCCGCCTTTTGTTTCCTGATACCTTCTGGAGATGTGGGTCAAAACCAGCTTTTTCACATTCGCCTTTTTCGCAACTTCCGCGGCCTGCGCAGAGGTCATATGTTTGAACCCATGTGCCCTCTTCTCAAAGTCAGCGGAAAACGTTGAGTCAGATATAAGGACATCCGCGCCCTCAGAAAACTTTACAATGTTTGAGGTCTGTCGTGTGTCTCCGGTATAGACAATCTTTTTGCCCGGGCTCTTTACCAATACATCACATGGCTTTACAGTCTTTCCATTATGCACAACTTCTTTTCCTGTTTTGAGCTTTCCGATTTTCGGGCTTGTTGACAGGCCGAATGCTGCGGCTTTTTTCATGTCTGCCCGAACCTTTTCATCTTCATGAAAAACATAGCCAAGTGCAGGAAGCCCGTGCTCAACGCGAAAAGGAATTATTTTGTATCCATCACATTCCACGATATCGCCCTCGTCAAGGGCTTTTACAGATATCTCAAAGTCATGGTCAAAATAGCCCACACTTATGTACTGTTCAAAAAATTCATTTGTTTTGTGAGGCCCGTAGATAAACAAAGGCTCGCGCCTTCCTTCAAGCTCCATTGTCTGCACAAGCCCGAGAAGCCCTGCAAAGTGGTCTGCATGCCAGTGGGATAGGAATATGCGCGTTATTTTCATAAACTTTAGGTTCTTTATCATAAGCTGGCGCTGTGTTCCCTCACCGCAGTCAAAAAGAATCCTCTCTTTGCCATACCTAAGGAACACTGACGGCAGGTTTCGTGCGCGCGTGGGCACACCGGATGTTGTGCCAAGAAAAGTTATGTTAATCATAAGGCTAATTTGCTGTTAAGTTTTTTATAAGGTGTAATAATTGCCCGGCCGAAACCGGGCAAAGAAAAAAGAAATTTATTCAGAGATTTTCTTCATTGCTTCAATGACTGCGTCAACGACTTCTTTCTCAACAGGCACTGCGATTGATTTTTTGAATCTCTTCTCTTTTTCAGGAGTGTAGAAGCCTCTTGAGATTGAGATGAACTCATTCTCTCCGCTTTCTGTCACTGCCTTTTTTCTTGCAATTTCAAGGAAGTTGTTGTTCCCAAATGCAATTTCTTCGGACTTCACTGTCTGAAAGTCTACCATTTGCCTCACCTACTTTTTGGTTCAAAAACAAGAACCCGATACCGGGCTCTTCGGAGCGTAGATATATACTAGTCCTTTTAGTTTTTGTGCCCCTTTGGGGCAAAAAGACTTCTTTTTTTACTTATTTAAATGTTTGGAATGTGGCGTGCCGATAGATTGCTTTTTTATTTCTGCCCTGCAACATAAGAATATGGTAAAAATCATCCCTCTTGAAAAAGCACCAAAAGAATCAGGAATGCCTCTTGAGGGGGCTATAAAAGCCCGCCGCTCGAAAAGAGCAGGATGGACGCACTCAGTTACACTTTTTGAGCTGTCGCAGCTTCTTTGGTCAGCACAGGGAAAAACCGATGAATCCCACCGCAGCGTCCCCTCAGCAGGTGCGACCTACCCGCTTGAGACATTTGTTTCTGCAAAAAATGTCGAGGGCATTGTAGCAGGAGTTTACAGATACCTTCCTGAAGAACACGCCCTTGAAGTTGTGGATGAAAATGATGCAACAGAAAAAATAGGTATTGCATGCGGAAAATACCTGTTTGTGCGCGATGCACCGCTTTGCATAATACTCATGGCAGAATGCTCAAGGACAACCGCGCGCTTTGGCGAGCGCGGGATGCGCTATATACACATGGAAGTCGGAAGCGCGTACCAGAACATTGCTCTTGAAGCAGTCGCGCTCAATCTAGGAACCGTTGTTATCGGCGCGTTCGACGATGATGCCGTAAAAAAAGCCATTGGAGTAGAATTCGAGCCAATGTGTATATTGCCAATAGGTTAGCCAATCTGCTTAAGTATCTCTTTTTTCGCGCCCTCAGCATCAATTGAGCCTTTAGATTCGCGTATTAATTGCCCTATCAGAAAGTTGAGTGACTTAGACTCCCCTGCCTTGTAATCATCAACTGCCTTTTTGTTTGCAGAAACAACATTCTTTGCCATTTCAGAAATATTTGCTCCCTCACCAAGTTTAGGGAATGTGTATTTGTGCACTGCAACATGATATCCGCACTTATCACCAACCATTTTACGAAGTATTTTTTCAGCAATCTGGTCAGAGTACTCCTTGTTCTGGAACGCCAGTATAAGTTCAATTACCCATTCACTTTTCAGGCCAGAGCTTTTCATAGTAAGATTGTTGTAATTCAGCGTCTTTGCAAGAACAATGCCGACCCATGTTGCAGACACATCCGGCTTGGCTTTTTTGCATGCAAGCTCAAACAATTCTGAAAGTTCTTTTTCAGATGTCAGCGACTCTGCCATTTTGCCTGAGACCTTGTACTGCTTTATGAAGCGCGCTCTTCTTGTATCAGGCAATTCAGGCATATCGGAAGCTATTTTTTTGCTAAAAGCATCATTTGTAGTTATTCTCGAAAGATCTGGCTCAAATATATAGCCATAGTCTTCCTCAGTCTCTTTTGTCCGAAGCGCCTGGCTTATACCTGTTTCCGGCTTCCACGCCCGTGTCTCCTGCACGACTTTTGCGCC
>JAGLMX010000036.1 GCA_023139785.1 Candidatus Aenigmatarchaeota archaeon
GATATTGTGGGCGCGAATGAAAGCCATGAAAAGAATGGGCTTCAAGAAGTATATATATCTATATTATTATAGGGGTTGTATGGACAAATGGCAGTGGGTTGCTTTTCTTTTGATTAGTATTGCTACAATCATAGTTATCGCATACAGGAAAGACTTGTGGCGTTCTGAAGAGAACCTTGAGTGAATAATTTTTTTCATATACCGTATAGCTTGCTACGGCGGAGTTGTTCGCTGCGGGGTATGATTTATGACCGATAATCTGCAACCTCTCGAGTATAAATTATTTTCTCTTCTTTGTAGTCGTTTTAGTTTGTGTATTCATTGTTCCTGGTGCCAATGACATTTGTGATATGCCTTCAGAGGTTGACAATAACTCATAAATTCCTTGTGTGGGGGCAATCCATACGGAACCAATACCTGAAAATGTCTGTAAGAACCCTTCGCCAGAAACGGAGGTTGCAACCCAAGACTTACTGCTCTTCTCTGCTTTAAATTTAATCCCTTCAGATCTCAATAAAGTGAAATTTCCATCAACACTTAATTTCTCATTATGGAGTTCCACTTTCTGTATTTCTGTAACAGGAACTGGAGAATATAATACAGCAATACCTTCCCCAAGAATTTTTGTTTGAAAAAGGCCTTCACCTCCAAATAACGCGGAAGAAATATTTTTTTGCATTACGGAATTTATATCTAAACCAGATGTTCCCGCATAGAAGAGGCCTTTGTCAACGATGATCGCTTTATCATCTTTTTTAACATGGTAAAGAAAAAAATGTCCAAAGGAAGGTTCTAAGTATATTTCACCGGTTCCGTGGATTTCATTAACAAAGAATGTTTCACCAGATAGCATTTTTCGTGACAATCCTTTCATGAATCCACCACCGGAACTCGCATTCATTTCGAGATTTCCTTTCATGAAGTACAAAGCTCCGGGTTCTAGTCGAGCATGAGAATTTTTTAATGTAATTCGGATCATTTTGAGGCGCATTCCACTTTGAGAAGCATAGAATAAGTTGTGTGCGACACGTAAATCTGCAGAACCTGCAAGTTGTGGAAATTGTAGTACTTCAACAATTGTTTTGTCATCGGTTGAAACGGAGTCGATGACTTCATACATTTTTTTATTCATTTTTATCCCCCTTTTCTATCTAACATTAAATAAATTTATATTATTACTTTAAGAGCATTTCACCCTGCCATTGAAAAAATTTTAAATTTCATCTCAAACTAGCACTCTTGCTGCGGAGAGGTTATTACTTTTCTTTTGAAGCGATTCCGCGCGCTGCAATGACTCCTGTTGCTGCGGCGTTCACAATATCCCGTGAAAGCCCTGCGCCGTCGCCTGCGGCAAAGACGTTTTCAATGCTGGTTTCCATTCCTTTTTTTACGCTTGCGCGCATTGCATAGAATTTTATTTCAGGTGCATAAAGCAGTGTGCCGTCTTCTGCAACTCCGGGAATGACTTTGTCGAGCTTTTCAAGGCCTTGTATGATGTTCATTACAACGCGATGGGGCAGTGCCATTGAAATATCTCCAGGGGTAACGGTCTTTAATGTGGGGGTAACATAGCTTTTGCTGATGCGTTCCCATGTTGAACGCTTTCCGCGCCTAAGGTCGCGAAGGCGTTGTATTATAGGATTTCCGCCGCCGATTTTTGTTGCCATCTGGGCAATGGACTTACCGTATGCTGTTGTGTTTTCAACAGGCTCTGTCAGGCGGACTGTGGAGAGAAACGCAAAGTTTGTGTTGATGGACTTTTCCTTAAACATAGAGTGCCCGTTTACCCCGACATATGAACCATAATCCTCGCGCGTGACAAAGCCGGAGGGGCATGTGCAGAAAGTCCTTATCTGGTCATCATATTTTTCTGTGTGAATTATGAATTTTGGATCCCAATTCGTTTTTGTGACCTGCTCCATTATGCTGTTTTGCACTTCGACGCGTACCCCGACGTCAATAGGTGCGTGTACAGCACTTATGCTAAGCGCTTTGGCCTGCTTCTGGAACCAGTGCGCCCCGCTTCGCCCAATTGCAAGAACAAGATATTTGCATGAGATGATACTTTCCTTATCGCCTGACTTGATTGTTATTTTTTTTTCTTTACCGGTGTTCTCTATTGACATGGCTTTTGTACTAAGAAGAAACTTTGTGCCTTTTTTCTCAATTCCGGTTTTTATCCTGTGGATGATTTCGGGCAGGCGGTCAGAGCCGATATGGCGCTGTGTGACCGGGACATACCTGATTCCTGCTTTTGATGCTCGAACAAGGAGTTCGTCAGTGCCGCTATTTCCTGACATTTCGTTTGGCCCGCCACTGTCAAGAAACACTTTGTCAACATAATCTATGAGTTCTTCTGCTTCTTCTTTTTGAACAAATTCCGTGAGGTCTCCGCCTATTTTGTAGCTCAGGTTCAGCTTGCCGTCAGAAAGCCCGCCGGCGCCACCTACACCACTCATTATATTACAGGGCGCGCATTTTTTGCAGGTTAGGCTTGGATTTGTCTTCTGGTTCATGGGGCATGTTCGGTTTATTGCCTCGCGCCCTTCGTCTATGACAAGGGTTTTGAGCTTTGGCGCTATGCGTGAGAGTTCAAGAGAACAAAACAGGCCTGAGGGGCCTGCGCCAATAATTATTACGTCGTAATCGGGCATGTATAACAACGTAGTATTGGCTGGAAGATTATTAAGTGTATGGCTTAAAGGTGGTGGTTGAGGTAAAACATTTGTAAACAATCAGGGGCCTAAGCGAATCAATTGTTCGGGGCGGAGACTTGTGGTTGTTACAGATAGCAATTATGCTGTTTTTAATATCATCAGTATTTTTGACGACCGTCTTATGAAAAATAAGTAATATTAGCAAATTCGAAATGATTTTTCGTATTCTTTTCATACGGGCGCGTTTTGGAGGGTTAATTATGTTAACCAATATAAAGATTAACCCCTATTTATTGCAGAGGAAAAAGGATTTCCATAGACATAATTATATATGTGGTGAATATGAGACGATCAAGAGGATTCAGGAATAAGACACGAAGGACGCTTAGCACGTCTGCGAGACACAGAATAACAATTACACGAAGGCTTGCAGAGATTCCTTTGGGTTCAAGTGTGGTTATAAAGATAGAACCGTCCGTACAGAATGGAATGCCGCACCCACGGTATCAGGGAGTGCGCGCAGAAGTGCTTCAAAAGCGCGGTTCAGCATATGTGATTGCAATCAAGGATAAAAATAAGCCAAAAACGCTTATTGCGTACCCTGAGCACTTGAAAGTTATGCAAAGCTAATTATTGTGGTGAAATAATGAAAAAAATCGAAGAAACTCCTATAACATATGTGGAAGCAAAAAATATCCTTGCAAAGAGTACAAAGGATACAGAGCCAGGTTATGAGCAAAAAATAACACTTGATTATCTTAGGAATTTTTCCAAGCTTTCAAAGAAGGATATTGACTCTGCAAAAGAAGAGTTATCGCAGATAGATATACTAAAAGATCACCAGATTGTGACTTTATTGAACATACTTCCTGAAGGCGAAGAAGAAATAAAGACAATATTTATGAAAGAGCGTACAACACTTGAACCAAAGCACATAAAGGCAATACTTGACGCTCTTGCAAAGATAAGACCTGAAACAACAGCAGTAAAGTGAAAATAAATGCAAGCAACAACAAACATAAGACAAGTGGAAATGAAATGTGGTATGTATGAAAGACGAATATGCTATAGTGCTGGATTTTTTGAAAAATGGATATCCAAGCCAGCCAAGGGCATATCCTGTGGCGCAAGTCATTGGGGAAACGTATTTGAATCTTCTGGAAGTAGTGCCGCGCGAAGATGTTAATCTTAAGTCCCAGCAGCGCATATATGTTGGCGAAGGCAAGCGCGATGAAATAAAGTCTGTTACAGGGCGAATTAATTCTTCTAAGCTTACTGTAACTGCGGAAACAGAACTTACATTTGCAGTTGAGAAAATTGTTGAAAATAATGAGAAAAGGTTTGTGGACTTCTTTACTAACTCCGGGCCTGTGACTCTTAAAATGCACCAGCTTGAGCTTATTCCGACAATCGGCAAGAAACATCTCTGGCAGATACTGGAGGAGCGCAAGAAAAAGCCGTTTGAGAGCTTTGAGGATATAAAGAGCAGGGTATCTCTTCTTCCAAACCCTAAGAAAGCAGTCATTCGCAGGATTCTTGAGGAGCTTGGCGGCGACCAGAAATGGTATATATTCACCATTCCGCCAAGGGAACGGGACGATCGCAGGTGGTAAACTCTTTTTTATCATTTCATGTCAATCTTTAAGCGTTAGCTATGAAAATTCTTATGGTTGGTTGGGGTGCTGAGCCGGATATTTCGGGTGGCATGGATATACATACCAGCCAGATTTCTGAATGCCTTACAAAAGCAGGCCATAATGTGAGACTTTTTGTGCCTGCATTCAGTGAGACTTCTTCTTCAAGAACAGATATAGAAAAGATTCATGTTGGTGAAAAACCAGGGACTCTTGCACAAGTCATATTGTTTGTGGAAGAATACAACAGGAAGGTTTTTTCTTTTGCAAAACAAGATTATTTTGACATAATACATACTCATGATTGGATTGGGGCTGAAGCAGGGTATCGAATACAGCAGAAGCTTGGCAAAAAATGGGTGCATACAGTGCACTCACTTGAGTATATGCGTTCGTGTAATTTGGGTGCCGGCAAGAGCAGGATTGAGATGCTTGAGGAGCTTGCAGTTCGTGGTGCAGACACACTTATTACAGTAAGTAAGTTTATGCAAAAAGAGATTGCTGAGAAGTATGGTCTGGATGCGAATGTGATTTACAATGCCGCAAGTGTTTCAGAAACAGGTGTTAAGAAAAATATCTGTCGGGATAAAGCACGCATACTTTTTGCAGGGCGCCTTGCAGAGCAGAAAGGATTGAAGTACCTGATTTATTCGGCAAAGGATGTTTTAAAATCAGTGCCTGATGCAAAATTTGTGATTGCCGGAGCAGGCAATCTTCGGGAACCGTTGGAAGAGTTTGTAAAGTCACTTGGCATTTCGAAGCATGTTCAGTTTACAGGATTTGTCAATCGCGAACAACTGGTTCAGGAATACCAAAAGGCAGCGCTCTTTGTCTCGCCATCAGTCTATGAGCCATTTGGAATTACAATGCTTGATGCTGCGGTTCTCGGTGCGCCCATAATTGCAGCAAGGAAAACGGGCGCGCTCGAGCTATTTGGTACGGGCTCTGTAGCTGTTGTGGCTCCGGAGAATGCAAAGGATATTTCAAAGGCAGTTGTTGCGCTTTTGGGTGACGGGAGTGCGCGTGATGAGATGGCAAAGAAGGCACTAGAGGATGTTCAAAAAATTAAAACATGGGCAGAACTTTCTAAGGAAACCGCGGTTCTTTACCCTTTATGAGCAATAAAAATAAACGTGTCTTTTCTCGACGTTTGACGAAGTTTTTTTTGGACAAACCAAAACGCTTATATGTGTTTTACCACCTTAATGATAAAGTATACTAGTTGTTATATTTTTTTGATATCTTTTTTGTGGTGTAGGGATCGATAAAACACAATAACAGAGGTCAGGTTATGTTCGCGTCACAAACTAATCTTCTATTTGCGGGTTTCAGAAATCATCTTAGTCTTTTCTCGTTTAGGCAATATATTTTCCGTTTAGAGTCTTATTTTTCCATAAAACAGTTCTCATTTCAAAACATTGTTTTATATTTCATTTTTTCGGTATCATATTTCACAACATACAGATTAAGATATCTCCAATTGTTGAAACTCCGTTCTTCAGAACGGCGTTGCCTGTTGGAGAGCGTACCGCCGAACCAATTAAATCCTGCATTTTAATGAGGGCTCGAAGCAAGCGGTATGATATTCAAGGTGCCTGAATAGTGGGGGAGTTTTCTACAGGCCAAAGACTTAGTGTTAGCTATCGCCGAAATTCATAGTAACACATTGCATTGCTCTAATGCAAAAGGTGTACCTTGCGTAGAGTATGCCTGAAAAATTCAAGGTGTGTTAAGTAGATCCTCATCAAAGGCGACAAAAAAAACAGAGGTGTTTGAATGGATTTAAGAAAACAAAAAGCATTACCCTTGCTATTGGTTAGCATGTTTTTGCTAGCAACAGCAATAGGCATGCCGGTAGTGGCTTCAACGCAGTCACCAAATGATGTGGTTGCAGGGCCTGTGGTTGTTACAGCAGAGGAAGCAACTGCACCAATTGGAACACTGGATACGCCTTATTGCGGTCCGATAGATCTAACTATAGCTTTAGATGACACCGGTAGTATGGGCGGAGCTATTGGCAATATTAAAACAGAGCTCTCGACCATTATGGCAGCAGCACTTGATGCATCCGGCGATGACCTGCGAGTTGGATACATGACGTTTAAGGACAATGTTGTAGTGCACAAC
>JAGLMX010000037.1 GCA_023139785.1 Candidatus Aenigmatarchaeota archaeon
TTTCCGTCTGAAAAACATGACACCTTTTTTATGTCTTTAGTGCTTATGACCTTCACATTTCTTATTGCGAACTTTGAAAGCAAGTCATATTCCTGTTTTGAAAGAGACTTAATCATTTTAGTGCACCATAATTACATTTTATGTAACTATTATGCACCGTAATGTTTATAAATGTTTTTTTGATGGAGAAACTATTTAAACACCAAAACGTTAAATAATCAACATCACTAACGAATAATGACTAAAATATTACGTTTTGGTGGTGAGTCGGGTATGAATTCTGTAGAATGCAAAATCGGAACATATCGAGATGTGATTGAAGGGGCTTTATTGCCTGTGGCAACAAAAGGTATATATCTTGTTAACACAGTCAACCAAAAGGCACATAATGCCGTAGGTGACGTTCTAGAAAAAGTCAATGCATTTAAAAAAGGCGAATACGGCATTTCTAATCTTTTTTACGACATTGGTTCAACTCCTGTTGGTAAGACCGCAATGTGTGTTTTCCCGTTGGCACTCTATGCAGGAACAATACACAGCCATTTGTCTGATTCAGAAACAGCCCAGAACATATATCGCCAGCTACTTGAAAATGATTCTGAAATTATGGCCGCAGGAAGTGTGGGTCTTATTGTAAAAGACAACAAGATGCTGGTTGCTTTGGCAGGAATTGGCGGGCTTGCCCTTTTTGACGCCACTTCCGGTGGGAACAACATACAATATTTAACACAATCTTTTTTAGATGGAATTGGTTCGGGCGGCAGCTCTGGTGACATACCACTTCAGGTAGTAGAAAATCTTGATCTTCCAGCAAATGCTATTGTCGGTGACCCTCATATAAAAGAAGCATTCTTTGGTGGCTACAATGTCGAAGGAGACATAGAAAACAACCGATTCGTGGTAGAAAATCAAGGTAACATGAACATAAATCCTGATGATGATGTGAAAGAGATGGTTGGAATTTTAGAGGAAGGCGGTAAAGGTATTGTTTATATGGATATGGCTGCAGGATATGGAGCTAAAGTAATAATTCATGACGGAATAGAAATGATAGCTCAGTTTCCATTGCCTGGTGTTGAGCCTCTCGCTGAAGAAGGCGTTTTAAGGGCTGAATTAGATTTGCAGGGATTAGTTAATAAATACGAACTTACTTCAGATCAGGCACGCATTGTTGTTAGAAACATAAAAAATTATGATCTTGCTTTTGTTCGTTTTCATCCGAACTGATTCTTAGGCCACTTTGAGTCCATCTCTGCTATTTTTTCGCATGCAACAGCACCAGAGCCCACAACATATAGTACGACTGGTGTCAGTCCACCCGCCGAGACAACTTCAATTCCGAGTGACAATGCAATAGAGCCCCAAAAGCATGTGTCCGCGGCATTTTTCCAGAACGTGTTCTCATTTGTTGCACAATAATTTGTGCCAAACCCTGCTTCTGAATAATCTCCCATTGACGAGGCATCCGGGGTTACGGTAATGCAGTTTCTAGCAGCGTCTTCGGCTATATCTAAAAAACCACCCAACCAAGAATTCTCGCAAACAGAAATTGTCTCTGCCGGCTTTTCATCATCTACATTGGGGATGATGTTAAGCGGGACGGGGAATGCATTTAGTGTTTGACTAAGCTTCGTGTAAACTGGAGGCACTTGCATTATAACGTACTCCGGCTGCCAGAATTGTTTGCATGCACCAGCAAGGTCTTCAGCACATTGCTTATAAGGTGCCCGAAGATTATTGTCATCATCATATAGTTTTTCATCTACGCAGTTTTGTAACGTATCTATAATGTCTTCTCCGGCTATAACAGGACAATCTTCAAAAGGACCAAAATCGTCACTCACATCCAATAGAGTCCACGCACTTGGTGCATAGGTTATTGTTAGTACATCATACGTATCAGGTTCAAGGGGCGGATCCCAAATTCGTATGAACTTCTCAGTTAAAACATATGTTGTCGGACACTGTCCATCTGCTTTAAGGTCTACTGGAATCTTTTCCGGTTCGCCATCGTATTTTCCATTACCATTTGCATCAAGGACACAAGCTATTTTATCAATGCGATATGCTATAATATCTTGGCCGTAAAACGTCTCGCACTTGCAAGCACTTGCACTTGACGCCACTGTAAGGTCTGTCTTGCATGGGCTTATCAGGTGCATGCGGAGTGTCTGATCCTCAGAAAAACCTGCAAGGGAAACCAGGTCATTATACTCAGCTTTCACATCACTTCCTTCACCAAACCCGAAAGTGCTTCCCGCGTCCAGCCCTCTATTGGCAGCAAACCATTTCGGGTAGTGCAGGCAGACTTGTCCCTGCCCACAGGACTTGTATTTTTCAAGGTTCGCGTCTTTAGTCATAGCAAGATAAGATATTGCAAGCGTCCCAACCATAGCTGCTTTCTGGAGGTTAGGCGATATCAGGCCGTCCCCTCTTTTTTGTCCGGTCATCCCGCTTAATAATGCATCTGCATCATCTTTGAGCGTGTTCATTCCGTCAATTACGCCTTCCCCCCCCTCCTTTTCAAGAGCCGAATATGTCTCGCCATACACCTCGTCAATGTATGTTCCGGCACAGTCACCACAGGCTTTTTTCAGGTCATATGTTTTACTGAGTACATCGTCATAACTCATCTCTGCAATCTCCCCTGCCTCTGCCCGCATATTTTTTTCAAAAGCTTTCTTGTACCCAGGTGTTTTCGAAAGCCCACGCAAATTTCTGAACATCTTAAAACCATCTTTTGCGGATTTGTCCACTATTGCTCTTACTCCTGCGTCGCTTGAAATCTCTTTTACCATGGCGGCTTTAAGACCAGCTTCCATATCTTCTGTGAGAAGCTTTTCATCGGGACCCGCAGTCGGGTCTGCTTGCTTTTTCCATGCAGTTTTCATCGTGGTAATGTCGTCAAGTAGCTTTATCTGGTTGAGTGACTTGGAATGTACCTCTAATGTTTTTTCTACACCGGTGTCGTCTAGCATTAGAAGAAGCGAATCCGAAGGAACATCATCCCCACTGCTTCTTACGAGAAGGGCCATATCTGCCATGAACTTCTCCTGTTGCATGAGCGGAAGTAAGTCGTAGACGCCCTTTATCGTGGTAATTTCATCCCCTACAGCATCAGCGCTTTTTTTGAGCATACCCTCTGTCAATGTACTGGATATTTTTGTCTCAATCTGAGGTACGCCGTGAAAAGAACTGGAAAACTTGCGAGCCAGTATTTTTTTAAGAGCTGTCTCCCCTCCGTATTCCAGAGTGAGCCTTTCAAGGCCGGCTTTATGTCCTTTAGATAAGGCTGCACGAAGGCCTTCTTTTTTGAGTACCGCAAGCGTTAGGCCTTTGCTTGTTGTCATAATGGCTGTCTTTGATGCTTTAAGCACGCCACCGCCAAGATTCATGAATCCGCCAAGGGCAACAGTAGCAAGAACCGCACTCATGCTGTCATATTTCCAGACACCTTCAATGCCTATTGGAAATGTCTCGTGGTAGACAGTGTATTTTGGCTCTCCAAATACCCCAACCCATTTTGCAGCAGCATCTATAATATCTCCGTCAATGCGCTGCGGCAGCTCAAACGCCTTTACCGTGCACTGTAAATCCAATGCATCCGGAACAGCACAAAAAGGACCGCCTTCAGTATATGTGCAGCCGATTCCGCCGCAATCCTCTGCTTTGACATATACTCTCACGCCCATAGGCGGTGCAAGAATCGGGCAAACATAAATATTACCATCTGTACCACACATCCTTTTGCCGATAATAAGACATGGTGTGATAAAAGGTGCTACCGTTTCCCCGGCATTTATGGCTTTATCGCACACCACCACCGTTCTCCCAAACCTCATTGCCGTGCCTGGATGGTCTGCAACTATCTTGTCTGCATCTCCTTCAAGTTGTTTTGTACTCATCTCCACACACTGGCCCTCCAGCTCATAGTATCCACTATCGCAGCAGTAGACGTCTTTATCAATTAGGTCTTTCTCACAGCATACAACATTTTCAGCCTCTTTGTCGCACACATAAGTGTTGGCAGGACCATCCTCGCTTGCGCAAGTGTCTATGCCGTCTATATTACAATCCTCAGGAGTCTCAAAAAAGCGGCCTGTAATCTTGTTATCACCGCCGGACCACTCAGACAGTTTCCCGAGAATTCCGCCGGAATTTGTCGTTATTGCACTAAATGTCGGCGTGAAAACGCCGTAGCCGGACAAGTCACCGACGCAGGATGCGAACCAGTCTCCTTGTTTGTCGTCTGAAGCCCCCAGTTTCTGAAACAAGGTTGGTCTTACAGGAGCTCCTGGTTGTGTGGGGTCATCTATATACGAAAGCCGCGTGCCAAGCTTGTTGCTGTCTTGGCTGGACCAGTACGCTGTAACATCAATTGCACAGGCAAGAGCTTTTGTTGAGTCTACGGCAATCTGGGCGTCATCAGACTCACCCCAGCCGAACAGGAGATTCATTTTGTCGTAAAGATAGTCTACAGTGTTTCTAAAATCCTCGTTTGTATACCACAGGTACACTATACTTACAGAAATAGCGACAACCACTACGAACATTACAACTTGCCCCATAGTTCTATTAGCAGGTTCGGCACCCATTAGAAAAAATTGTGTGGGAGAGTATATATAGTATGCAGATTTTTGTCATGCACAGATGCTATTGATGGAAACAGTGTTTCATTATAATTTAGTTCATTGTTGAACTCACGAATTTTGTCATTCTTTAGCCGCCCAGTTATTTGCTTGGTCGTTACATCTGTAACGTAGGCGGTCTGTACAAATGTAAAAAGACATGTTTTCAAAAAATTAATCAGATGAGCCCGAAAAATAGAACCCATACTCTTTTTGCGCAACCGCTCTATGTCCTTTACAATGCCAGTCGCACCGTTTGCGTGAATTTTGAAACCATAATAATTTATGGAGTTTCGTATTTTTCGAAACCTGTCAAACTGTTCAGCAAGCTTTATCTACAACCGTTAAAACTCCTTCCTTTAGGATGGAGTTATCGGTTGGAGTTTCAGAAATCTGCTTCGCAGATTTCCTGCATTTCTGAAATGCAGGAAATGCGGGCGGCATTTCCGAAAAGCTTAAAACCGAACCAATCAAACCCCGTCCTTTAGGGCGGGGTCGCATAGAGGTTTTATGATTTTTCATAGTTCGGTTTTCAGAAACCCAAAAAAAGCACTCGTGATTATATAGTTGAGGTCGTTACTAAATGGACAAATCTAACCAAAAAGAGATCTTTTTTGAAATGCACAATGCTCTTTATCAGCGCATGTTTAAATTCATTAAGAATGCATTGAAGTGGTATAAACTGTAGTCATTTGTCTTATCTAATCTGGATTTTCACCCAGTCAAGAAACCTGCGCGAGCGTATCAAAAGAAGGTTCGCCTCCTTTTCGGTTGTCTCTTTTTCAGTGTACCCATATGTTCCTCTTTTTTCAAGAGCTTCTGCCACGGCTTCCTTTTTATTTTCCTTGCTTAATGCGGCCTGAACATGTAGTGATATTGCCTCTCTATGATCCTTGCTCGCCCTTTTTCCGAGATTGAAAATACAGAATGCATCATTTGCGAGAATTATTGCCTGCGATGAATCAAAAACACATGCATTAAGCCTTTTTTTCTGGTAGTTTTCAAGGGATGATGAATAAAACTCTTCTGCCTTTTTCAGAAACTTTGAAGCATCTTCTTTTCGTGTTTCTCTTACCATATTAGCTCCTCCAGATTTTTTCCATATAAAAGCTTGTTTGTGGCAGTCACCTTAAGGACAAACTCTTCTCCTTTCTTTGCCTTTTCCTTAAATTCTCGAACAGTCATCCAGAAGATTGAAATTCGGATGCCAGAGTCTTCGCTTAGCTTAGCAGAGATTTCGTAAAGTTTGTCCTCATCTGGTTTGCATTTAAACAATAATATAAAATCCACATCGCTCCCGGGCTTCAAGCCATTTAGGCTTGAGCCGTATCTTGCGATACTTACAGGACTTAGCTTTATTATCTCTTTTTTCAATTTATTTTCAATATCAATAATGAGCTTTTCTTCTTGCTTTAATGTAGCGAATACCGCATTTGCAAGTTTTGTTGAAGATGATTTGTAAAGCACACTTTTTCCGACGTTTCTGCTGGTTAGCAAACCATTTTCCTCCAAAGCCCTCATGCATTCACTGGCCCGTGATTTTGAAATTTCTAGTTTTCTGGCCACATGCGAAACATGCATGGGCGCTTTTTCTTCTGAAAAAAGTTTGGCTATCTTTACCTTAACCTTTGTATCCAGTATGTCTTCAAGCAT
>JAGLMX010000038.1 GCA_023139785.1 Candidatus Aenigmatarchaeota archaeon
CCTACAATATTTACTGTTCTTGCGCCTTTTGCAAGGCATTCTTCAGGGCTCAATACAATAACGCCGCCCCTGCTTGAAACAGCATCGGTAACTTTCCAGTCAGTAAGCGTTATATTAACAATCATCCTGTCATTTGTGTATGTATTTGTTGATTTTCCAATGTCAAGATTATACTGAATGTACACACTCCAGCAACCCAGGCATCTTGCCTGCACCACACTGTTTATTTTCAGGTCTCTTCCATTTTCATCAGTATATGGCTTCATGTTTTTGGCATAGTTCCCGGCAATTTCAATGGCGCTGCCTTGTGTTTGTTTATCATGCAGGGAGTCTTTGATATCTTCAGTAAATATCTCCCCCTCAGGAGTCCTGCATTGCCTTGGATAAGATTCCATAACCGGATATCCAAGTGATGCGCACTCTCTAAAATTAGATACCATTCCGGGGCATGGCTCTTCCCACGTCCTTAAGCATTTTTGCAGGGATTCACACCACTTGTATCCTGCAGCGCCAAGGCACCCATGCTCATCAGTCTCTCCGCCAATAGGATTCTCAGAGCTATCATCCATACAGCCGGAAATTCCAACCAGGGACAAAACCATAATCAATAAAATTGCTTTTTTCATGCACACACTACCTATGAAAATATTCGATGTTTTCATATATAATACATCTTGTTTTATCGGGTAAATGCCAGAATATCTTTTTTGCATTGTATTGGCTATTGCGGTTTTTTTGCAAGTTCTTTTGCCCAACTCTTTGCCCGTTCAATCTCTCCCTCAAGAAGAGGGCCTTCCATGCCTGTGACAAAAAAGCTTTCCGGCTCTGCAAGAAGGGTGCTGCCTTTCTTTTTGAGGGCTTTTGCTATTTTTCGCGCAGCAGAACCGGTAAGCAGGCGCGTTCTCTTAAAACGCGTGTCAAAAGCAGCGACAGGCATGTTATGCAGTGGTGCATGAATGCTTTCAAGAAATGATTTTGTTGCAGGAGTAGGACTCCACGCTTGCGTGGGCGAACCCACAATAAGAATCTCAACTTTTTCAATATCTGTTATGCCTGCCTTTTCAACATGGACGACATTCACATTTCCTGATTTTGAGAGTGTGCTGCCAATCGCTTTTGCAATCTTTTCAGTGTTGCCGTATTTGGAGTCATATACCACTAAGCTCTTCATTAGTTACACCACTCGCAGGAAATTGCCTGTAACTTATTGGGATTTAACTTATTTATGGGGCAACAAGAAACTTGCGGAGATTGTCTTTGTCACCAAAAAGCCATTCAGCCAAAGACTGTGGGAAAAGCCCGCAAAAATATATAACGTCTTGAACACCATAAAGACCTATGCCGCGAGTTATTTCGATTGTTTCCGGAAAAGGAGGTGTTGGGAAGACAACTCTTGTCGGAAATCTAGGCACAATTCTCTCGAAAAAATTCAATAAAAAAGTTCTTCTTATTGATGCAAACATCACGACACCGCATCTTGGGCAGTATATGGGCATTGATTTTTGCCAGACAACACTCAATGATGTTTTGCGCGGCAAGGCACTTGTTGATGAGGCACTTTATGAGCATGAAAGCGGTGCGCGCCTTATTCCGGCGTCAATAGAGCTTCATGACCTGAAAGGAATTGACATATCAAAGCTGAAAAAAGTTGTTGCACAGGCAAACAAGAAGATAAAAGATACAGAAATTGTGCTTATTGATTCTGCTCCGGGACTCGGGCGCGAGGCTATGGCAAGCCTTCAGGCAAGCAAGGAAGTGCTGTTTATCACAACGCCATACGCCCCGATAGTCATTGATGTCATGAAGTGCGCAAGGATTGCAGAACATCTAAAGCTAAAGCCTCTTGGGGTTGTGGTCAATATGAGCCACGGCAAAGGGCATGAACTCAATAAACAGGAGATTGAGGCACTGGTGGGCCTGCCTGTGATTTCGACAATACGGCATCACAAAGAAGTGCATCACAGCCTTTCTGCACGAAAGCCGCTTGTACTTCACCGCCCCAGAACACAGGGCGCAAAGGAATTTTATCGTTTAGCAGAGGCACTAATGGGTGTTGAGCAAACTAATCCGGGTGTGCTCGCGCGCCTGAGAGAGATATTTAACAGATTTTACAGCACAACGCCCAAAAACACAAAAAAAATGCAGGCACAGTGACAGATTTTCAATCTTCGGTGAAACCATGCAATTCTATCAGGCACTGGCTATTATTTTTGCTTTATCGTTCTTCGCCGCCTTGTTTTATATATATAGGATGAACGCAAAATTAGAAGCGATAGAGCATCAAAAGAGCGCTAATTTTGGAGGCAACATAGGCCTTGAGCTGCAGGACATGAAAGACAGCATAAATGGCCTTGAGCAGGAACTCTCCAAAAGGCGCAGTTCTTTAAAAAATGCTAAAAGGCAATGATTATGGCTGCGCAGGAAACTGCATCCTTTGACGCGGATGCGAAACTAAAGAAACTTGAGGACGAAAAAAAGAGCCTTGAGGATAAAAATAAAAGCCTTGCAGAAATAATTGAACTTTCAGCAACCAGCAAAACAGAAAGCCCTGCTGAGCCGGCAGTTGATACAAAAACAATTGAGCAGGCAATAGACGCAAAATTAAATGATTTTAAAAAAGATTTTTCACTTCTTGAAAAAAAGATTTCTTCCCAGAAAAAGGAGCCTTCTGTATCACCCCAGCAAATAAATGACCTTTCTTCAAAATTCGCAACAATTGAGGATCGCCTCAAGGTTCTTGACCGCATACCTGATCTTGAAAAAAAGGTTACTGAAACAACAGAAGCGTCAAAGAAAAGCTCTGAAGAAAAAGACGGGCTTTTTGGGGACATGGGTGCGTTTGATGAAGAGGCTTCGGGATCTCTTTTTGGAAAAGGCTCTGCACCAAGAAGCCTGCGGGTCGTGGACAGGTCTCTTCAGAAAATGGATGAGACAACTGATGCGCGCTTTCGCCACTTTGAAAAAAAGCTTGATGAGTTAGCACAAAGGCTTAGCCCGCGCGCGGTAAAATCTCTTGAGAAAATGGCAACATCCGGTGAAAAGATATTGCAGGAAGTTGTTCCGAATGAAGTAAAGGCAGAAGTTGACCGCATTGTAAATTCTTTTTCTTTTGAAATCAGGGGGGTTTCAGACACAGTCCGAAAGCTCTCGCAGGACACGGAAAGCATTAATTCTGAGACAAGAAAATATGTTGAGAAGCTTCAGGCAACTGAGGAAAGAATGAAGGCCTTTAGAGAATTGGCTGAGCAACTCAAGCAGGATGAAGGATTCATTGACAGAATGAAGATGGCGGAGAGGCTTAAGCATGACGAGATTCTTATCAGCAAACTGAAAAAAGATTTGGAATTAATGCAAAAAAAAGTCAGCATTGAAAAAATAAGGGGGCTTGAAGAGCGCATAGAGTCTCTGGAACCGATTGCAGACCGCCTTGATCAGGGAGAAATAATGATTGAGAATGTAAATGCCAAGACAGAACAGCTGGAGAAGAAAATCGCTCCTGCTGAAAAAATAAGGTCTCTTGAAAAGCAAGTGGTTTCCTTTAATGACACGATTGACCGGATAATGCAAGATAACTCCGAGGCTGTTGGCAATATGAAAAAGGAACTTGAATCCCGTGATGTGAAGAAGGCAGAAGATGCCAAAAAGACAGCGTCTCTTGAAAAGCGCCTGAAGTCTGTTGACAAAATGGCTGAGAAGCTCATTCAAAACGAAGCCAATATTGAAAAATTGGTGGCTGATGTACAACAACAGGAAAAACAAGGCGCATCTATTGACGCTGTCCGGGCTCTTGAAGGGCGCATGGATTTAGTTGATACTTTAGCCGGGAATTTAAGAGACGACGTACGGCATGTGAAGACACGGGTGGAAACCGGCCTTGGTGAGACTCCATTGACTAAGCTATTTGGAATCAAAAAAGGAAAGGTAATATTGCACTCTATTGACAAAATGGCTGAGCGGCTTGAAAAGGACGAGACACTGATTGAGAGATTGAATTTAAATTTGAGGCAGTTAAGCAAAACAGGAGCTTCAATTGAAAAAGTCGATGCTGTTGAAAAACAGCTGGCCTCGTTTGAAAAAGGCATGAACCATGCTCTTGTGGATAGCGTAGCCAGCGTTGACATAATGAAAAAAGAGCTTGAAGCCATTAATGTAAAAAAAGCAGAAGATTCTCAAAAAGCAAAGGCTCTTAGAGCGCGTATAGACGCTATTGGCGAAATGTCTGAAAAAATTATCCAGAATGAAACAAAGCTCAAAGAACTAAAGAGCACTCTATGCCAGCAGTCAAAGGAGAATGCACCACTCGCGAAAGTCAATGCTCTTGAAGCGCGCATAACTTCATGTGAAAAACATAATGACTCGCTCAACAAGGAAAGGACTCATGTCGAAAAGCTGAAACAGGATCTTTGGCAGACCGTTAACAGGAAAGCCAATGCCCGAGACATCACAAGTGTTGAAGCGCGCATACACTATATTGAAGACATAATCGGAAAACTCAAAAGTGAGGACGCGAGAAATATTGGCGACCTTAAAGAGTCACTTGAGCAAATGAGGCTGGGAAAGAACGCACACACTGAAAAAATCAAGCATCTTGAAGGGCGCATGGATTCTTTTGGAAATGTTGTCGAACGCTTTGAGATGGATGAAGTGAATGCGAGCAAGCTACACTCAAACATTGAACAGATGAAGAAGAACATACCGGTTCAAAGAATCATTGGAATTGAAGAGAAGCTTAACACAATCGGCAGTACCTGTGAACACTTAAACCGCGAGCTTGCGCAGGCAAATAAAAAAATAGACAATGGCCGGGAAAATTCTGTATTAAGCAAATTATTTGGCATCAAAAAAGGAAAAGAGATTCTTGACTCTGCAAAAAAAACGGCAGAACATATTGAAAAACAAAAGGCGCTTATTGGAAAACTGAACGCAGATATTGAACAGATATCTAAAAGCAAGGCCGGCACAGAGGATTTGAATGCACACGAAGCCAAAATAAACGCTCTGGAAGAGCTTGTCGACAACTTCAATGCAGTGGATACAAAAAACATTGTTGCATTAAAAGAAGAAATTGAGTCAACGCGTGCGCACGGGAGTTCGCATAATGAAAAAATTGTCGGGCTTGAGTATAGAATGGATTCACTTGAGAAGTCAATAAACAAAGTAAGGGACGTTGATTCTGACAGAATAGAAGATCTAAGTGAAAAGGTTGATTGCCTTAAAAAAACGAAAAAAAGCTCGATATCCAAGTCTTTAATACAAAAGCTGGTTAATGTAAGAAAAGGAAAGAAATCTGATGATGCTTTTGAAGAACTTGAGATGCTTTTTCGCCAAGGTGTTATTTCAAGGAAAAGTTTTGAAGACGGGATGAAAAAGCTTTTTCCGCAGGAAGGAGAAGAAAAACCGTGCGAATCGCACGCAAGGCATTCTGCTTTTGATCTTCCTGAACCGGAAGCCATACTCGTGCCTTCGAAAGCACCGTTGCCTGAAGAACATTCTGACGCCGAGATATGCCACTACAGATCATACCAGCGCATGCCACATGAAGAAGATTAAAGGCCCACATATCGGATTATATAGTTTTCAGGTTAATGAATTGACATGAATACATGCGCATACTGGAGGATACTTCGCGTATCAAACGGGTTTCTCGCGCTTTTTGCAGTTGTTGTAGGGGCTGTTGTATCCGGCGCAGGAATGGATAGCTTCGTTCTTATAGTATATCTTGCACTTTCTGTTTTTTTGATTTCCGGTGCCGGAATAATTTTGAATGATTATTATGATTATGAAAACGATAAAATAAACGCTCCAAACAGGCCTTTACCGTCAGGGCAGATTTCAAAAAGAAGCGCTTTGATTTATGCAGCGGTTCTTTTTGCGGCAGGCATTGCGCTTGCAGGGTTTGTAAACATTTATGTGCTCGGCCTCGCTGTGCTGAACACAGTTCTTGAGTTTCTCTATGCATGGAAGCTCAAGCCCATTGCCCTTTTAGGCAACACTGTTGACAGCTGGTTTGCGGCATCAAGTTTCCTTTATGGCGCGCTTATAACCCTTGACTTTGAAATTGTCTGGCTTCTTATTGCAATGTCGTTTTTCGCGAACCTCGGCAGGGAGATTTACGGGGATATAGAAGATGTTGCAGGAGACAAAAAAGCAGGGGCGAAGACGCTTCCTATTCTGATTGGTGGAAGAAAGGCAACTCTTGCAGCGCAGGCGGCTATAATTATCGCAATAATTCTTAGCGTACTTCCTTATACACAGGGTTATTTCGG
>JAGLMX010000039.1 GCA_023139785.1 Candidatus Aenigmatarchaeota archaeon
TAACAAGGAATTATACGGAATAAATTCCGTATAATTCCGCTATGGACGTACTTTTTAAACAATTTCATTATTTGTTTTATGCGTTTCTAATCCCAAAAAATCAAGCGGGCTTTTTACTGTCTTTATAAGCGCGTTCGATATATGCGTGTAGATTTCTGTTGTCCTTAAATCATTGTGGCCTAAAAGCCTTTGAATAATCCTGATATCTGTCCCGTTCTCAAGCAGATGAGTCGCATAGCTATGCCTTAAAGTATGCGGATGGATATTCTTTTTTATTCCTGCTTTTTTTGTTGCAGCTTTTACAATTTTTTGAATTGAGCTTGCAGTCAGGCGCCCGCCCCTTGACGAATCAAAAACATACCTATTGATATCATTTCTTGCAGCCAGATAATGTTCAAGCCTTTTTGATATAGATGCCGGGATGGATGTGGCTCTGTCTTTTCGCCCTTTGGATTGCCGTATCATAAGAATGTTTTCATCAAACCGCAGGTCTTGCTTTTTCAAGTCTGTTGCCTCAGAAACCCTCAACCCGCAGCCATAAATCGTTTCAATTAAGAGGCTATGCTTTGGATTTCTGATTTGTTTTAATATTGCAATAGTTTCTTCTTTTGTAAGAACTTCGGGAAGCCTTTTTGGTCGTTTCATGTAGTTTATGATTATTTCTTGTTTGAGTATGCGCCCGTAGAAGAATTTTACGGCAGCAATCCTTAGATTTACTGTTTGGGGGTCTGATTTTTCAGCCATGTTTACGAAATATTTCTGTATTTCTTCATGTTTTGGCTTGGTTCCTGTTTTGTTTAAAAATTCAGAAACATGAAACAAATACGACTTGATAGTTTTCTTTGAGTATCCTCGTGATTTTAGTTCAAGTTCCAGATTTTGAATATGGCGGTTCATTGTGTCATATCGGTGATTGGCTGTTTATATGTCTCTTGCATGTATGCTGCCGATAGAAAAGTCTGTGCCAGAAAGATAGAAGACTTTGGTGGAGTATGAAAGCTCAGAGGTCAAGCAACCTATGGAGCAATACCGTAGCATAACATCCTTTTGGTAATGAGAAGCGCACTACAACTTTGTGCTTTCCTTTGAATAGTTCATCTTCTTCGGCTTTGATGATCTCAAAATCATGTATTTTTTCAAATGCTTTTCTTGAGTTTCCTTCTGATGATATTTCCGGGAATTCTTTTATGTTGAAATCCTTTGGCTTGATTTTTTCTTTTTTTAGAATCCTTTTGATGTACTTGTCTGCCGGAGTCTCAAATATGCGCGCTGTATAAGAATATCCAACCAATGGGATCTCAAGCGCAGGGTCAAATAAGCTGTCTTTTTCCATGGATTTCAGGGCTTCGTTGAAGATGTGGCTTTGGTATGCATGGATGAGCATCTTCTGCAGGCCGGGCGGAAGGCGCTTGAGTGCGCCTATGTAGTCATTGGGGTATGCAATAAGATGTGCGAGCATAGCGCGTTCATACGCGTATTTTCCTGGAAATAGGGAAAGCGCCTTATTCATGTCTTTCTTTGCAGTGCGCCTGATCTTTTTGATATCTTTCGGCTCGCTGTCAAATGTTTTGCAGATGTATGTTTCAACAGATTCCTTAAAGTTTCCCTGCAAAATCAGCTTCCCGCAAAGTGCGCTTACAGGCCTTGTGGTGCCAAAGCGCTGGGGGCCGAAATAGTTTGGGAAATAGTTGTTCATTTTTTTTGCACGAGACTCAATTTCGTTTCTTATTAGTTCTGAGCTTTTTGCGAGGTTCCGAAGCGTGATTGTAAAGCGATTCCCCCAAAGCAGCCCGAGGGCTATTTTGTCACCGCGCCCTGTCAGTGAGATTTTGATATTCGGGATATCTATTTTTTCAGCAGCTTCTTTTTCTATTCTGTAAAAAGAGACTCTTTGCGCGCTCACTGCCTGTTTGTCCTTTACGCCTGCATATGTGATTCTTTCCGGGCGTACACCAAGGGCACGGGCTATTTTTTGTGCAGCCTGCATTGTGTCTATGTTGCGCTTTTCAAGAACGGCGTGCAGGAATTTTCCTTCTTTGCCTGAATAAGAATACTCTTCGCCGATTTTAAGGACTTTACTGTCGGGCGTTATTTCCTCGACCACGAAGTCTTCGGGAATGTGTTTTAGGACGTAATCCATACTATTTTTTTGTGTTGCTGATTATAAAGAGTTTGCATGGCAGGGGCTAGCAAATATTCGTGGCGCAAAAAGCTACTCTTTCTGCAAAACACTCAAATCATCTGCTTTTGCGAGCGCGAACTTGCGCTGGAATTCACGGATAAGTGAATCAATGTCAGAGCGCATTCTTTCAAGTTCTTCAACTACGCGCTCTTTTTCTTTATCAAGCTCATTTGCAAAGCGGTATGGTTTTGTTGCGCGAAGAAAGTCATCCATTTCGACCATAGAATATCGTGTTGTGTTCATCTCTTTTGCAATGCTTCGGACAACCTCACCAAGGAACTGGTTTGATGCAACCTTGACTTTAGAAGAAATCATTTTTCCGGGCGCGCCCTTCTTTATCTGGCGCACTACAACAGCATTTGGGAAAGGAAGGGACTCGTCCTGGACCTCATCAATCTCTTGGACTTCTGGCTCTGTGGTTTCTGCATCTTCATTAACAGGCTCCTCCTGTACGGTTTCTTCAGGAACCTCTTTTATTGTTTCATCAATCTCTTCTGCTTTTTTGTCAGCCATAAGAATTCCTCCTTCTTTATGTATTCTGGGTTTTAAGCTTTAAATTGATTCGCTTATTTGTTGATAGCGGTTTTTCTAAAATCGTTATTAACGTGCAAAAGCAAATAGATTCATGCCTAAACAGCATATTTTTGTGGTGCATGAGCACCATGCAACGCGCCTTCACTGGGACTTTCGCCTTGAGGTTGAAGGAGTTCTGAAAAGCTGGGCCGTTCCGAAAGAGCCGCCTCTTGAAGCAGGTGTTAAGCGCCTTGCTATTGAAGTTCAGAATCATTCTCTTGAGTACGCTGATTTTGAAGGCACAATCCCTGAAGGGCAGTATGGCGCAGGCACTGTAAAAATCTGGGATAAAGGAACCTATGTTCCTGAAAAGATTTCTGAAAAAGAGATTCTGGTTGAGCTTTGCGGAAAAAAGATGATGGGAAAATATGTCCTTCTGAAGACGCATTTTAAAGGTGCTAAGAACTCGTGGCTGTTGTTTAAGAGGAAATAAGGGTTATGCGAACTTTTCCTGTGCCTTTCTAATTATACGAGACCTATTAGGAAGATACATGTTTATGAATTTTTCTGCGTAGTGCAAATTAGCAATTGCTTCTAGTGTCAGACCAAAAAATTGCGCACTTTTTTTCAAGTGATCAATATCTGAGACTATTAATTGATTGTCTTCAATTTCAACTTTGTCTTTCATTTCATTCTGCATTTTGATAGCACTTTTCCTTTTTTCTCCTAGTTGTTTTTCCGAAAGTTTTGTCAAACCAGCAAAGAAAATTTGAGGCTTACCACCTCGAAGGAACTCACGACATAGGGCAACAGGCAACATTACTTCGACATCGTCTCTTTCTATTCCAACTTCCTCACGAAGTTCTTCGTACATGTCTTTTGTGATACATTGATTGAAGTTTTCACTTTCGGACCATTCTGCTGCACCAGACGCAGTACAATGATATCCGCCTTCGAACACCGCCAAAATCTTCTTGTTATTAATGAGCCCCTTTGCTCGTTGTGGTATGTAAGGAACATATTCCATAGATGAGTTTTGATAAAACAGAATCACGGCAATGCCTATTGTGTTTGCTAAATGCGTGTCCGACAGAGGAGGCAGCCTTTGGGGGTATCGACTGGTGAAGTACGCTCGCAAAGTGGCAACACCCAGTTCCTTTAAAGCATGATTGTCAGTCCAATCCATTACTAGATTTGACTGTACTTGGTCAGAGTATTTTGCTTTCTGAACAGTTAATTTTGTCTCTTTCTGATTGATTTTCAAAGAGTCCAACCTAATAATGTTCGAGTCCTTTGTGATTTTTCCAGAAGCCTTGAATTCGTGATAAGCGAGCCCTTGAAAAGCCTTAAGCGCCCTCAGATCAGTCCCTAGATTAAATGGCGGAGATGTCTTTTGAATTGATATGTTGTTCACCGCATTGCAAGTCTCTTCCCATGTCGAACGAATCCAACAAACTTCCTGTTTGTATGGAAGATAGGCCTTTATTGGTGTTTCTTCTTCGTATGCACTGCAAAGAAATAGAGGGTCGTAGTTCAAGTATTTTGTCGGAGAAAATAGTTTCTTAAGTAAATCCTTCTTTTTTATGATTTCCCAAAAGATTTTTAAATACCATATTTCTGAGCACATTTTAGTCCGCCTTTTGCACCACTTTGTTTAATACCTATGATGCGCAACCGCTATCGCGACCGCAATCCATGCAAGGCTGCCAATCATGATTAGAATCAGCGCAAGTGTAAGTGTGCCATAGTATGATGCAGGTGTGACCCCGATAGTCCACTCAAGATGTCCGGCAATCCATGCTCCTGCAAGAACCAAGACAGAGCCTGCAACCCAGAACAACGCCAGCTTTCCTTCAGGTAACTCTTTCTTTGTAACCATATCTCTCTGCTATGTAGTTTGGCGAATTACTTAATATAGTTTACTTCAAAAAGATGCCTATGTCTCTTAAAAAAGGCTCATTTCACGGTGATCCGAATATAGGCCTGTTTGCATTTGCAACTGACAAGTATCTATTTGCTGCAGATGATGGTATTCATGCTGACAACCTGAAGGTTCCTGTGGTTGTGTCCACAATATCCGGTACACAGCTTTGCGGAATGTTTGCTGTAGGAAATTCACATGGAATTATTTTGCCTGTGATGGTTGACAAATTAGAGATTAAGCGTATTTGTGCACAAATGAAAAAACTTGGCGTAAATGTCCTTTGCCTTGACAGCAAACAAAATGCGATGGGGAATATGATTTTGTGTAATGACAAGGGCGCGCTTGTAAGCCCTGAGCTTAAATCATATAAGAAAAAGATTGAATCATGCCTTAAAGTGCCTGTTACTTTTGGAAAGCTTCTTGATATGGACATTGTGGGCTCTGTATGCCTTGCGACAAACAACGGGTTTCTTTTGAATATGCATGCAGGCGACGATGACTTTGAGCTTGTAAAAAAAGTTCTTGGTGTTGATGGAGATATTGGCACAATAAACTTTGGCGGACAGTTTGTCAGAAGCGGGCTGGTTGCAAACTCATCCGGCGCAATTGCAGGTTCCCGAACATCAGGGCCTGAGCTTTCAAGAATTGAGGAATCACTAGGATTTATTTAGTTTGGACTTTTTCTTCTTTCTGCGTAAAATTATGTAGTCTGCATATTCTTTGAGCACGGTTTCAACAAGAACAAAAACTATCGGGCCTATTATAATACCGGGCGCGCCCATTACAATCGGGCCTGCAAAGAAACCGAGAAATATTGTAAGCGGGTTGACGTTTGCTTTTTTTGCGCCAATGGACGGGCGTATTATCATGTCTGTTGCAAGGTTCAGCACCAAAAAGCCATATACAATTACAAATACTGCGGTGTTCATGCTGCCGATAGAGTATTCATATAATCCGGCAGGAACATATATCATCCATACGCCGAAAACAGGCAAAAAGCTGAATAGACCCGACAAAATGGCAAGAAGCGCTGCATAGGGAACGCCAAGAGCATAATACCCAATCCATGCCAGTGTTCCGGTTATGATTGCCATTGTGATGTATGAAAGAAAGAGTACATCAAAGCTTTTCTTTAGCCCGTCTATTATGCTTGTAAAGAGCAGGCGCTCTTCAATTTCAAGGCTTTCTATGAATTTTGTTGCGTACCCGACAATCTTGCCGCCATCCCTTATGAAATGGTATGTTGCAAAAAGGTATATTGCCATATTTAAGAGCAGGCGTGGAATGCCCTGGAAAAAGGTCGTTGCACTGGATATCGCACTATCTGTGATGTGATTGAGCATATCCTGTAGCTCAACAGTGTATTTTTCAAGGCCGAAAGCCGAAATTTGTGATTCCATGAAGTCAATTAAGACACTTAAGTCCCCGCTTAACAGGCGCAGGTCATAAATAAGGGGCGATATGTCCCCGGCTGCAAACCTGAGAAGATAGAATGAAGGGATTATTATGGTCAGAAGAGAGATTGCAAGGGCTATATTGTATGAGTGAGTTATTTTTCTCAAGCGGGTCACAAG
>JAGLMX010000004.1 GCA_023139785.1 Candidatus Aenigmatarchaeota archaeon
TTGCGAAAAAGCACATAAATGTTGTTGATGCTTCCGAGTTCGCGTACTATGAGGACTTTTTGACGCCAAAGACATTGATGATTGCAATATCACAGTCAGGCGAGACAGCAGACCTTCTTTCTGCAGTCAAGGCTGCAAAGAAAAAGGGCGTACAGATAGTTTCTATTGTCAATGTCATGGGCTCAACACTCATGCGCGAGTCAGACTCTGCGTTGCTTATGAATGCAGGGCCGGAGATATGCGTTCTTGCAACAAAATCCTATACTTCACAGCTTGCAATACTGCACCTTTTGGCGTATGCTGTGATGGACCGGTTTCCGGAGGGAAAGGAGTCTCTCAAAAAGGTTGCGGATGATGTTGATAATCTTGTGAGCGAGAAGAGCGTGTCTTCTATAAAGGCGCTTTCAGAAAAGCTTAAGGACAAAGACCATGTTTATGTTATCGGGCGCGGCTTGTCTTACCCGACAGCGCTTGAGGCTGCTCTCAAAATAAAAGAAGTTACATATATTCACGCAGAGGGCTTTGCAGGCGGTGCGCTCAAGCACGGCACAATTGCATTGATTGAAGAGGGCACACCGTGCATAGTGTTCGCGCCGAATGATGAGACTTATGGTGATGTCGTAAACAACGCGCGCGAGATACAGGCGCGTGGAGGCTACATAATCGGGGTTTCTCCGAAAAAAAGCAGTGTTTTTGATGCATGGATAGAGGTTCCTGATGCAGGCGAGAATTTCCCGATTGTGAATATAATCCCTATACAGCTTCTTTCTTATTATCTGGCGGTGTTGCGCGGCCTTGATCCGGATAAGCCGCGGAACCTTGCGAAGAGTGTTACTGTGAAATAGAGCGCTTGTCGTAGACAGCGCATTTTTTTCTTGCAAAAACATTTATATACATGAAAACCAATTCATATCTATGAAAACAAATTCACGCGAAAGTATTATCTGGAAATCCAATGTTGCGCTCAGGCTGCTTATTTCTTTTTTTGGCACAAGCAAAAAGTTTTACGAGAAGCAGGTGCACGAAAGGACCGGAATCAGTCTTGGGGCGGCAAACAAATATCTGAAACTCCTTTCAGGCGAGAAGTATCTCCTGCTTGAAAAACAGGGCAAGATGAACTTCTTTCAGTTGAACAGGGACAATTCGATTGTAAAGTGCCTGAAAGTATCCTATAGCATGTCCTTGCCAATCGTATCTTGCTTGCGGGTTCTCGGAAAAAAGCTTGAAATCAAATTGTATCTTTACGGATCTGTTGCAAGGGGCGAGGATGATGAGAATAGTGACTGGGACATACTGGTTATCGGGGATGTGAATATCAACAAATTGGAATCAGAAATGTCGCGTGTCAGAAAAAAAAGTAATAAAAAAATAAGCCTAACTATTTTTAAGAAAAATGAATGGCTGAAGCTTCCGGACGAAGACCCTGCTCTTTATGAGCGGATTGAAAAAGATCGAATAGAGCTGGTGTAATATGACAACTGTTCAGGACTGCATTGATCAGGGATATTTGAGGAAGTGTGCATTTGACATAAAGCTGGTTGAAAAGGAATTGAAAGAGGCGGAGTATGATTTTGGAAAAGCGAAACATGCGCTGGAAGAGGAGGACTTCAAATGGTGTATTGTAAAAGCTTATTATTCCATGTTTCACGCTGCAAAAGCAGTCTTATTTTCATTGGGGCTTAGAGAAAAGAGGCACTTTGCTGTTGGGGTCGTTTTGGAGGATTTGGTGAAGAAAGGCAAGCTTGAAAGCAGGTATGTTGATTATTTTTCTTCTGCAATGGAATGGCGGGAAAGCGCTGATTACAAATACACCCATTCAGAGGAAATCGCAACAGATATTGTTGCTAATACAGAAAAATTTATATTCAAGATGAAGGGCTTGTTGAACAGGAACCTTTCTCAATAGCTTCTTCCAACATAAACAACTTTCTTTGCGCACTCAGCCCAATTAAATATCAAAAAGTTTCTTTAATTTTTTCTCGTCTTGTTTGTTTTTGTCATTCTTTCCAATATAATAATCCTGGTTTGAAACATATGCTTTTTCCTGAAGTTCTTTGTACACGCCAAGTGCGCCAACACCAACGTATTTTTCGACATTGTTTTCAATATCAGCGATTATGTCAGCACCGTATTTTTTTAGGACATACGGCTCTGCATCCGGAGCTGTTTCATGTTCTGCTTCAAAGAGCGAGAACATAATTTCGTCCCACCACGATGCGGCATTGATTGCACCAACTTCAACATTTACTTTTTGCGTGGCTTTCACTCTAAAGGACCACACAAGGCTGCCGTTTGTATCAATGCATCTTAGGTTTCCGTCAAATGCTGTAAAATAAAGCAAATTATTATGGAGGATTGGGCTGTAAACAAAAAAAGGTATTTGCGTGCTGTGCGCGTCGTACGTCCATACAAGAGTTCCTTGTTTGTCAAGAGCGTATATTTTATCTGCACCTGCATAGATTCGGTCATTCGTAATTGTGGGCGGAGTTCCTATGCCCTGGTCTGCGCGAAATTTCCAAAGAACTGCGCTGGTTTTCTTATTGAGGCAATAAAGATGCCGATCCTTGCTTCCAAAATATATTTTGTTACTTTCAATTGAAATGCAGTTGAATGATTCTTCATTAGAGCGAAATTTCCATATTAACGCTCCTGTGTTTTTGTTAAGGGCATAAAGGCATCCGTCTGAAGCGGCTGCATAAATTGCGTCTTCTGATATTACCGGTGCTCGTACAAGAAATTCACCGTTTGCCCTGAATTTCCATACAAGTGACCCTTCAAGGTCAAGACAGTAAAAGTAGTTGTCTGTTGAGCCAAAGTATATCCTGTTTTCTTCAATAATTGCATCTGTGATTATTTCGTTTTCTGTTTTGAATTTCCACTTAATATCATGTGTTTTTGTGGATACTGCATAAAAGTATGTGTCGCAGGAGCCAAAGTAAATTACGTCATTTTTGATGAGCGGAGAAGATACTATTATTCCGCCAGTCATGAATTTCCATAAAATTCTTTTTTCAGGGATTGAGACTACGTAAAGATTGTTGTCAAAACATCCAAAATAAAGTGTGCCGTTCGTGAGCGCGGGGGAAGACATTATTATTCCGTTTGTAATGAGGCTCCATTTTTCGAGTCCTGTTTTTGAATCCACGGCATAGAAGTATTTATCGAAAGCTCCAAAATACAATGTATTTTCGTGCAGGATTGGCTTTGTGAAAACGCCTCCGCCTTCCCCGATTTTTTTGAAATCTATTGCAGGCATTAAATCACAGAGGGATTTCTTAAGAAGAACTAATAACTTCGTCCAACATAAACAACTTTCTTTGCGCCCTTGCCGCAGACAGCGCACTTTGCACCTGATTTTACATCTTCGTCAAATGGCATGACGCGCATTGTGGCGCCTGTGTCTTCTTTTATTTTCTCCTCGCACTTTGAGTTTTCGCACCAGGAGATTTTTGCAATCATTGCGCTGTCAATTATTTTTTTGATTTCATTGTAGTCTTTTGCGGGCTTTGTTTTTTCATCAAGAGATTTTTTTGACTTTTCAAAAAGGTTTTTTTGCAGTTCATCAAGAGATTTTTTTGCGTCTTTTGCAAGGCTGCTTAATTTGATTATTTTCTTTTCCCCGATATCGCGGCGGACAAGAACGACTTGTTTGTTTTCTACGTCTCTTGGTCCGACTTCAATCCTGAGTGGTACGCCCTTAAGTTCCCATTCATTAAACTTGAACCCTGCGGAGTACGCGTCACGGTCATCGAGATGCGTTGAGATTCCGGCTTTTTCAAGAGACTCTTTGATTTTTTCTGCTTCTTTTAAGACTTCTTTTTTTGTTTTGTCAAAAAGTATTGGAACAATGACTGCCTGTGTTGGAGCGATTTTCGGGGGCAGGACAAGGCCTTTGTCGTCACCGTGCGCCATGATTATTGCGCCGATAAGGCGCGTTGTAACGCCCCAAGAGGTCTGCCATACAGTTTTTCGTTTTTCGTCTTTGTCAAGGAATGTTATATTGAATGCTTTTGCGAAGTTCTGCCCGAGATTGTGGGATGTTCCCATTTGGAGTGCTTTTCCGTCAGGCATCACAGCCTCCATTGTTGTGGTGTAAAGCGCGCCCGGGAACTTCTCGTTTTCGGTCTTTTTGCCGTTAAGTATTGCAATTGCAAGCTCGTTTTCAATCAGTTTTGTGTAGACGTCAAGAAGTATTGTCATTGATTCTTTGTCTGCATCTTCTTTTGTTGCGTGCACGGTGTGGCCTTCTTGCCAGAGGAATTCGCGTGTCCTCAGGAACGGCCTTGGGTGCTTGAATTCCCAGCGTACGACATTGCACCACTGGTTTAGAAGCAGGGGGAGGTCGCGCCACGAGCGCACCCATTTTGAGTATGATTCATACATGATTGTCTCTGATGTCGGGCGAACAGCAAGGCGCTCTGCTAGTTTTTCAGAGCCTGCGTGAGTTACCCATGCGACTTCAGGGACAAATCCCTCGACATGCTCTGCTTCTTTTTTCATGAGCGATTCCGGGATGAACATTGGAAAATAAACATTCTTGTGCCCGAGAGCCTTGATTTTCGCATCAACGTATTTTTGTATGTTTTCCCATATTGCGTATGCCCACGGGCGAAGCACCATGCAACCGGATACTGATGTGTAGTCTGCGAGTTCTGCCTTTTGTATGACTTGTGTGTACCACTCGCTTAAGTCCTCTGACTTTTTGACAGCTATTCCTAAGCCGGATTCTTTTTCGCGTTTTTGTTTTTTGGACATAGTATCTCCTGTTAATTTCAAGCAATATATTTTAGTATTTTTTTCACAAATTCAGAAATGTCTTTTGTGTCCTTTCGCATGATTAAGAACACCTTTTTGTTGTCAACCTTTGCATAAAAATGGACAAGCAGGTTTCGAAAACCAGCCATGTCCTGGAGCTTTTCTGAAAGCGGTTTTGCGATAATATTATTTTCATGGAGGATTGCAAACACATCCTTGTAGTCTTCAGGCCTTCGAAGGCCCATGCTGGCGATTATGTGGTTGCTTATGTCAATGCATGCTTCTATTGACTCTAGAAGGGCGTGCTTTCCGGCTAAAATAGTCCTGTAGTTTTTGAGAAATTTTTCATCTCCTTCGTTGATTATGAGTTCTATTTCTTTCATATTTCTTTCTATGACATCAATTCGAAGGTTTATGAGGAACTTATCTAATTTCATAGCGCTCAAGCCGTTTTTCATTAAATTCTTTCATAATGTGTGAGAAATCAAGATAACTGCTGATTAGTGCGGTTTCAAAAGCGATTCGCGCTTTCTGGTTCCGTGAGAAAATTAGCGCTCCTTCTTTGAGAAGCCGTGATTTTAAAAGAAGAGGCATGGAATTTATGATTCTGACATCAACCGGCTTGCCGGTTTCCTTTTCAAGAGCTTTTGCAAGCCGGCGTTCATACAGAACAATGCCTCGTGGAATTTTTTTGAGGTACACAGCTATGTCCAGGTCGGAAAAATCCTTTTCGCCTCTTGCAAAGCTGCCGTAAACATAGGCAAAAAGAACGTTCTTGTCTGATTTCAGCGAAGTGGTTTTCAATAGCATTTTAATCAAAGTGCTCCTGCAGTCAGTTGATGTATTGGTGCGCACATTTATTAGGCTTTTTACTTGGACTGCGCCTCCAAAAATCCTTTAATTACGGAAGTAATGCCTGTGTTTATTTAAACATTCGGTCATCGCTTTTAGTGTGGTGCATTATAATCTTGTTTTCTTTCGGCATTCACCCCCCGCCACATTTTTAAAAGCCCTTCATAAACATAATTCATGCAGATTTCTGAACTAAAAGAGCTTCCTAAGCCCGCAAGGGATGCGCTAATTAATGATGGCATAATAACCCTAAACCCGCCGCAGGAGCTTGCAGTTAATGCAGGGCTTTTGAAAGGAAAAAGCATAGTTGTGTCTGCCCCGACTGCGGGCGGAAAGACGCTTATTGCAGAGCTTGCGTTTCTTGATGCGATTTTGAATAGGAAGAAAAAGGCTGTTTATATTGTTCCTTTGAAGGCGCTCGGCTCTGAGAAATACAAGGAGTTCAAGAAAAGGTATGAGCCTCTGGGCATAAGTGTTGCAGTTTCAATGGGAGGGCGTGACTCGCGCGAGGAACGCCTTGCAAAGTATGATATCATAATCGCGACTTCTGAGAAGATGGATTCTTTGCTTCGCCACAGGATTGACTGGATAGGTGAGGTCGGGCTGGTTATTGCTGATGAGATACACATTCTTGGTGATATGGGACGCGGGCCGACACTTGAAGTTGTGATTTCGAGAATGCGCATGCTTACTGATTTTCAGATTCTTGCGCTGTCTGCAACTATAAGCAATGCAGATGAGCTTGCAGGATGGCTTAAGGCAGAACTTGTAAAAAGTGATTATCGTCCTGTAAAGCTCTCGCGCGGGATTTATTCTGAAAATAAAATTGAGTTTGAGGATGATGTTGTTAATATTCCTCCGGGCACTGATGATGTGTCTGCTATTGCAAATTACATTGTCTCAAAAGGAAACCAGGCTCTTGTTTTCGTGAGTTCGCGCCCGTCTGCAGAAGCTACGGCAGAAAAAATTGCAAAGGCAATTGAAAAGAAAGTGGGAAACAATGAAAAGCTTGCAGATAAGGTTGAGGGTGCGCTTGAGCACTCAACGCGCCAGTGCCGTCGGCTTGCGCAGTGCATCAAAGGGGGTGCGGCGTTTCATCATGCAGGTCTTGTCTATAAACAGAGGGAAGAGGTTGAGGAGGGGTTTAAGAAAGGAAAGATAAAGGTCATTGCTGCGACGCCTACGCTTGCTGCAGGGGTGAACCTTCCGAGTACCTATGTTATCATTCGTGACAACAGGCGCTTTCAGGCAGGGTATGGAATGCGCCCGCTTCCGGTTCTTGAAATTGAGCAGATGTGCGGCCGGGCAGGCCGGCCAAAGTATGACACAGAGGGATATGCAGTCATGATTGCAAAAAACGGCCTTGAGGCAGAATCTCTTTACAGGACTTATTTTCAGGGCAAGCCTGAAAAGATTTTCTCACAGCTCGCGCTTGAGCCTGCGCTTCGGATGCATATACTTTCGATTGTTGCAACAGGGGACGCCGGAAGTGATGAAGATGTTGCAAATTTTCTTGAAAAGACGTTTTATGCGTACCAGTTTTCTGACATGCACAAGATGCAGCAGCTTGTTCGCAGAATGCTTGGGACTCTGGCAAAATACGGGCTTGTTGAGATTAACGAGGAAGGAGATATTTCAACGCAGTCTCTTTACCAGCCTGCTGATTCATACAAAAATGTGGTTAATGTTAAGGCAACAGAGTTTGGAAGGCGCGTTGCAGAGCTTTATCTTGACCCTGAGACTGCGCACCTGTTTGCGCAGGGGATAGATAATCTTTCGCGCACGCATCCGCATATTTCATTTCTGCATCTTGCGGCATACGCACAGGAAATGCGACCGCTTCTTCGCGTGAAGCCAAAGGATTATGAAAATATTTTTTCGGATATTGAGAAGATTGAGCCATTTCTTGTTGTGCCAAAAGAGTATCTTTATGATGAAGAGGAACTTTTGTCGTCTGTCAAAAGTGCGATGCTTCTTGAGGCGTGGGCGTCTGAGGAGGATGAGGAATCAATCATGGAAAAGTTTGGGACGACACCAGGTGAGTTACGGGTGCGTTTGACTAATGCGGACTGGCTCGTATATTCTTTACAGGAACTTAGCATAATTTTGTCAAAGTCAGAGGTTCATCGCTCGCTTGAGCTTCTTCGTTCAAGGCTGAAGTATGGGGTTAAGGCAGAGCTTCTTGATCTTGTGCGGATACGCGGGATTGGGCGCGTGAAGGCGAGGAAGTTGTTTGGGCTTGGTGTGAATGGGTTGCGTGATATAAGGAAGGTTTCGTATGTTGCGCTTGCAGGCGCGATTGGTTCGAAGACTGCGAAGAGGTTGAAGGAAAAGGTTGGACAGCCGATAGAGAATGAGGTTCTTGGGAATGTTGTTGGTAGTTGACAGGTAAGCAGTTGTTTGGCTTCCGGAATTTTGTGGAATCGCTGAAAGCGATTCTGGCGAAGCTAGGGGTGAGCGCAGAATGCGAGTAAGCCACCATAGTTTAGTTCAATCGTTCGGCATAAATGGTATTTACGGTTTCCCGTAACATTGCATAAAAATGTTCTTCCTTATCCGGATGCTTTTTCCCGAAATCTTTGATTGCTCCGGCGATGCCGTTGATGCTCTCGGAATTGACGGATATTTCAGAGGGATGTCCTGTAGCATAGTTATTAAATAGGTCCCAGAATAACTCCTTCGATGTCTTAAATTTCTCTTCAACAGAACCTATATCCAGTTCACCTTTGTTGGATTTATCAGAGATATTTTCTATTTGTGGAATAAGGGATTCTACGTCTTGCTGTCTTGTTCCGGTTCTCATATCTGTAAAGACCATTGAGCCCATATGGGGTTTTTCAATGGCGTATCTCACAGCATTTTCAAGCAAATCACAATCGTCTGTTGTTAGAGCAGAAGTAGTTAATATATTTGTGATATCGAATTTTTCAAAATACATGTCGAGTTCGAGAACATTGTCCATTATGTTGTGGATGTAAGCTCTTTCTATGTCAGGATACATTCCTATTATTGTATTCATGTATCTTATGGCAGTCTGGTTCATATCTGGATTTTTATGGATGGTTTCAAGTGTATCATCGATTTTTTGCTTGGAAGCAGCCATGACACTATCGAATAATTCATCTGAGCCAACCAATTTAGCAAGTTTACGGGCGCCTTTAAAATCGCCCGGATCATTTATGAGATTCATGGCAGCCTTTTTTCCACTTTCAAAAGAGATGGGTATTTTGTAGTTTTCTGCTATATCAAGAGCCCATCTTGTCTTTCCCGATTCCAGAGCTTTTTTCTGGATTTCTCCAAGACAATCCATATTATTAGTATGCCCACAACACATAATTGCTACATCATACCGATTTTTTTCAATGAATATTTTAGCTATTTTGTTAATCTCGTTTGTACTATAATGTTCATCATCAAGCACACTTGTTATAATCTTTTCGGTGGGGTGCCCTTTTTCCGCCCATACGTAGAGTGTATTCAAAGCAGATTCGTGGCATGTGGTACCGTTAAATATCTTAAACGCTTCTCTATAATTTTTTGTTTCGCGGTACATATTGCCTATTACTTGCAGTTGTTCTTTAGAAGTTTCTGGATATTGTGGCATTTTTGTAATGAAATAAGTCTTCGCTTCATCTAATAATTCAATTTTATATGGATCCTGATTGTCCAGTTTATTCGCTTCGTCGACAAGATCTTTACCTTTTTTTAGAGGGTCTTTTTTAAAAAATCCCATAGTATTATCTCTTTTTTTAAATATGCGGTAAACGCCATAACTTTTTGGACTCATGAGTATTTGTCCAGTGAGTAACGACATCAAATATAGTTAGATTTAATGGATGTAGAAAGTTTATATTGTTATTGCTTAGTAGCAAATTAACATATCTGCATTATGTTGTGTAGTATGTCGGCGGCTCGCGAGCATTTTGTTGAACAAGAAAAAATCTTTGAACGAAGCAAAAGCGAAGTGAGATCGCTTAAATTTGGATATCTTTGAAAGTCTTTGATTTTTGTAGAGGCCATGCCCTTTACGGAGGGGTTGCATGGAGTTTATCTTGCAAGCACACTCATGGCCTTAACAGCTCTTTCCGGCGAAGGATAAGTCGGAAGCCCGTCTTTCTCAAGAGTTCTAAGAAGTATCTGCGTGTATTCGCCGCCTGTTGCGGCAAACACGATTGGCTTGTTGCTTTTGCTGTTTGCATCAAGCAGGACATCTGTAATTTCCGGTCCCAGTGTGGACGTCTGGAGTAGGGAAAGCGCGATTATTCCATCCACATTTCTGTCCTTTATGAGCGCATTAAGCGCTGCCGCGTACCTGTCAGCAGTTGCGTCGCCTATCAGGTCAAGCGGGTTTCGGATCTGCGAATAATTCTTTGGCATCACAGGAAGTATGGAGCCGACAGTCTCTTTTGAAAACTCAGCTAATTCAAGGCCGTGCCTGATACACGCATCAGTGCAGAGTATCCCGAATCCACCGCCGTTTGTGACAATTCCGATTTTTTTCCCTTTAAGGCGCGGTTGGTATGCAAGGACGCGCCCGTAGTCAAACATGTCTTCCATGTTGTTGCAGAGTATTGCGCCTGCCTGTTTCATTGCGCCCTCAAAAACGTCATAGCTTCCGGCAAGGCTGCCTGTATGGGAGATTGCGGCTTTTTGCCCGGCATCGCTTCTGCCTGCTTTGAGGATTACAACAGGCTTTGTCTTAACTGTGTTTTTTATTGCCTGCATGAGCGCACGCCCGTCGCGCGGGCCTTCGATGTAAAGTATTATTGATTCTGTGTTTCTGTCTTTTCGGAGGTATTCAAGAAGGTCAACTTCATCAACGTCTGCCCTGTTGCCGTAGCTTATGAATTTGCTTAATCCGATGTGTTCTGTTGCTGCCCAGTCAAGCACTGCCGAGCCGAGTGCGCCGCTTTGGGATATAAAAGCGATTTTTCCTGCGGGAGGGCGCTGTAGTTTGTACTCAGGTAAAAACATTGTGTTTACGCAGCTGCTTGTGTCGTATATGCCGAGGCAGTTCGGGCCAATAATGCGTGTTTTTGTTCCGGCAATAAGGTTCTTTAGTTCTTCCTCGCGCCCTATGCCTTCGCCGCCAATTTCGCGGTATCCGGCTGTAATCAAGACTACTGCGCCAACCTTTTTTTTGACACACTCTGCAACAACATTGTTTGAAAATGACGGGGGGACAGCGACAACTGCAAGGTCTACGCCTTTTTTGATGTCCTGAACAGAAGCATAGCATTTTTTGTTAAGAACCTCTTTTTCATTAGGGTTGACTGCGAATGTCTCGCCTTTGAAGTCTTCTATGAAATTTTTGAGAATCGTGTGCCCGAATTTTTTCGGGTTTGAGGACGCGCCTATTATTGCAGCGGTTTTTGGATTGAAAAAATCAGAAAGCATAGCTATTATTTGATGTTCGGGCATATATGCTTTTTTATTCAACACGTTCTCAAAAAGTCGTCAAATTCGATATGTTGCATATCATAATTTTAACTATATATACATCACACCTACATAATTTATTGGGGTTTTATGGGGAGATAGCGCATGGTTTATTTTGAAAAAATGGTTCTTCACGGCTTTAAATCGTTCTCAAAACCGACAACAATCCCTTTGTACAAGGGATTTAATGCAGTGATTGGGCCAAACGGCAGTGGGAAAAGCAATCTTGCGGATGCAATAGTATTTGTTCTTGGAAGTACTTCACGCGCACTTCGCGCAGGCAGATTGGATCATGTTATTTACAATGGTGGGCACGGGAAAAAGCCTGCTGAAAAGGCAGTTGTGTCCCTGCACATAAACAATGAATCCGGTAAGATTGAAGGCCTGGGAAATCGTATTGAGATTGCCCGTACTGTGAATAGGCGCGGGGTGTCAATATATCGTATGGATAACCGTGTGACAAACAGGTCAGAAATATTTAAGGTTCTTGCACAGGTTGGGCTTACTCCTGAGGCACATAACACGATTCAGCAGGGAGATATCACACAGATTGTAAAAATGAGGCCAAGAGAGCGCAGGGAGATAATTGACACAGTTGCAGGCATAAATGAGTATACAGACAAGAAAGCAAAGGCGATTGATGAGCTTGCTATTGCAGAGCGCAATATAAGCGATGCATCACTTGTTCTTGAGCAGAAAGCTGAATTCCTGAAAAAGATGCGGGCAGAGCGTGATGCTGCTACAAAGTACAAGAATCTTGAGGAAGAGCGCGACATTGTCAAGGCAAATATAGCGTACACGCGTATACAGGCGGTTGAGGGCGCTCTTGAGAATGTGACTAATACTATTAAGATGAAGGAAGCCGAATACGACAGCCTGAAAGGTAAAGTAGTTGGCTTTGACACAGACCTTGATGATCTTGAAGATGAAATCAAGAAGGTTGAAGATGAAATTCTTAAAAAAAGCGTTAATGCCGAGATGCGAAAAGAGATTGAGGAAATTATAAAAACAGAGCTCAAGCGTGAGGGGCAGATTGAGGCGAACCGCAGGGAGATAATCCGTCTCGAGGACATGATTGAAAAGATAAACGCAATTCATTCACGGAGTATGGCTGAGGACACAAACAGGAATGTTCGAGAGGTTTTGGCTTCCGGAATGGCCGGGCTTGAAGGCACTCTTGCAAGCTTGTTTCGGGTTGATTCAAGATATGAGACTGCAATCCGTGTTGCGATGGGCGGTCATCTGAATGATATTGTTGTAAAGAACGAGCGAACAGCAAGTGACGGAATAAACTATCTAAAGAGCAATAACCTTGGGCGTGTTCGGTTTTTGCCGCTTGACCGTATGTCGCCGAACATGATTTCAGCAAAGGCAGAGATTGCATCAAAGATGCCCGGTATCCTGGGCTTTGCAATAGAGCTTGTGAAGTTTGACAAAAAGTACAAGGATGCGTTTGGCAATGCACTTCGTTCTACATTAGTTGCAGAGGACATGAGTTCTGCCAGAAACGTGCGCGGTATGCGCGTGGTCACGCTTGACGGCGAGCTGTTTGAGGCAGGCGGCGCGATTGTCGGCGGCAGGCTTTCAAGAGCAGCTGCAAGAAGCCCGGCAAAGTCATCCAGCAGCTTAACTGACGCAAGTGAGTACGAAAAGGCAATTGAGGAGCTTGAGGCTGAGAATGTTGAATTGAGGGCAGAAATTGGTGAATTGAACAAGCTTCTTGATGAAAAGCGCAAGCTTGAGAAGAAAGAGAGCGGGGATGTTGTCGGCCTTCAGAAAAGAAAAGAAGAAATTTTGAAAGAGATGGATGACCACAAGCAGTCAAGAAAGGGCAGGTATGAAGACCGCCTTTCAATGGAGTCTGAAATCAATAATATGAAACTTAGGCGCGCGCGCCTTGAAGCAGAGTATGATAATTTTAAGATGGATTATGAAAAGTACAAAGACCGTACAGACCTTCAGAAAGGAGACCTTGCAAAGATGGAACGCAGGGTTCGTGATATAGAGCGCAGCCTGAAATCAATGGGTCTTGTGAACCTGAAGGCAATTGAGGAGTTTGACGAATTTGAAAAAGATTATCAATCCCTTAAAGAAAAAATAGATAAGCTTCTGGAAGAGCGCGGATCAATAGAGAACATGATTCTGCAAATTGAGGAAAAAAGAAAGATAATGTTTAATGGTACATTACAGCAGGTTTCAGAAGAGTTTGGTGTGGTTTTCAAGCAGCTTGCAGACGGCACTGCTGAGCTTGTTATGGAGGATCCAAATGACATTGAGTCTGGATTGCTTATTCGCGCTCAGCCAAAAGATAAGAGGCTGCTTTCAATAGATGCACTTTCCGGCGGGGAAAAGACACTGACTGCAATCGCATTTTTGTTTGCAATCCAGCGATACAAGCCATGTGCTTTCTATATGCTTGATGAGGCTGATGCTGCACTTGATAAGATGAACTCCGAAAAGATTGGAGATATTATCCAGAAGTATTCAGATGAGGCGCAGTTCCTTGTCATTTCGCATAATGATGCAACAGTAAGACGCTCTGAAAGAATCTACGGGGTTTCTATGCAGGATGGCGTGTCGCAGATATTCGGAGTCAAGCTTGATGAGGACGGAAAGGCGGTTAAGGCAAATAATTAACCCAGAGATTTATTTTGTTCCAAAGGTTCTGAAAAACATCAGCGCACGCTTTTGAGTTTGTCGTATGCTTTGTTTTATGTCCTATAACAGCTAAAATCAGTTGAAAAAATCTGATTTTTCAAGAGCATTCAATGTCAAAGTTGGGGCGAATTGAACTCTTTCGGAAGTCCCGAAGAAGCCCTGAGTTGTCATTGAAAAGCCTGGAATTGAGATAAATAATATGTGGAACATGGGCGTTGTGTTGTAGTATATCGGTCATAAATTGGTAAAAGTGACCGATAAGTTTATATATTTGAACAGGCAATATTTCGCATGAACAACGAAATAATAATTGAAGTATTGAATGGATGGAATTTTTGGAAAAAAAAGCAGGAAACCGGCATAAATCGCGAGATATATCTGGGTGCGATGGACCGGTTGGCACAGACCGGGCAAATTGTAGCAATAACGGGCGTGCGAAGAAGTGGGAAATCAACTTTACTGAAACAGTTCATTAAAAAAAAGATTTCTGCCGGGGCGGATAAGGCGTCTTTTTTATATATTAATTTTGAGGAACCCAAGTTTTCAGGCTTACTTACTATGGATTTTTTGCAGCAAATTTATGAGGCATATCTTGAAATAGTAAAGCCAAAGGAAAAGCCATGGATTTTTCTGGACGAAGTGCAGAATGTCCCGAAGTGGGAAAGATTTGCAAGAGGGTTGCATGAAAAAAAAGAAGCCCATATATTTATTTCCGGTTCTACTGCCAAACTGCTTGGCAGGGAACTCGGGACACTCCTTACCGGCAGGTGGGTGGAGTTAAAGACACATCCTTTGAGTTTTCGTGAGTTTCTTATGTTCAGGCAATTGGAAATAGATAGCGGGCTTGATATGCTTGCACAAAAAATCAGGATAAAACAGCTTCTTCGGGAATATCTGGAATTCGGGGGGTTTCCTTTGGTTGCATTGAGTGAAGAGAAAGAAGAAATACTTCGCAGGTATTTTGATGATATTGTGCAGCGTGATGTTGCGATGCGGTATAATGTAAGAAAAACAGAAAAGCTTAAAGCACTGGCAAAATATTATCTGACAAATTTCTCTTCTCCTATTTCATACAGAAGAATTGCCAAATTTACGGATTTAAGCCTTGACAGCGTAGAGCGATTTTCAGCATATTTGCGGGAAGCATGTCTTGTATTTTTTGTGCCCAAGTTTTCATATTCTTTGAAAGAGCAGGAAGTTAATCCAAGAGTTGTATATGGCGTTGATGCCGGACTAATAAATATCACGGGCTTTCGTTTCAGTGATAATTTTGGGAAGCTGTATGAAAACACAGTATTTCTTTCTCTGGTTGGGCGCGGAAAAGAAGTATACTATTACAAAAATAAGGGCGAATGTGACTTTTTGATAAAAAGCGGCCAGAAAAT
>JAGLMX010000040.1 GCA_023139785.1 Candidatus Aenigmatarchaeota archaeon
GTAGATGGCTTCACATCCAACTACATCGACCAGATAATTCTCATACATGTAACAGAAACCATCCAGCCGAATACAACATTACAAAACCAGAACATCACAGTCTGCGGTCACATAAACCTTACCAGTGGGGAAAAGGTAAGTGATGCAGAGATTGGAATATACCTCAACGGGACAAGATATTACTATAACGATGCTACGGGCATGATAGAAAATATGTCTTGGTGGAACACAAGCTGGAAGTACAGAAAAAACATCACTATAGATTACACAAAGGTCGATGGGACACAAACCAATTTTTCTGTGTTAATTAATATAACCGACATAAATCTAAGGGATAAAGCGCAAGAGGATGGAGATGATATTGTTTTCACCAGTTCTTCAGAGACAAAATTAAATCATGAGGTGGAGTTTTATAATGGGACGACAGGCTGGCTTGTTGCATGGGTGAGAATACCCGCATTATCTCATACCACAAACACAACCATTCAAATGTATTACAGTAATTTAGAAGCAAGTAATCAGGAGAATGTAACAGGTGTTTGGGATGACAATTTTGTAATGGTTCAGCATTTGCAGGAGACACCGTCGGGGACGACTTATGATTCAACTTCTTATGGGAATAATGGAACTACTCACTGGATGGATAGTAATGACCAAATAACAGGACAGATTGACGGGAGTTTGGATTTTGATGGAACGGATTATTTGACTATGATTGATTCATCGTCGTTTGATAGCATAGAAACAAATAATATAATAACTATAAATGCTTGGATAAACCCATCAAGTAGTCAAGGACCGTCCACACCAAATTTTAGGACAATCGCCAGTCGGGGTCCTCACGAGGGTGGATCTACACAATGGTTATTTGTTTGGGATCATGATAACAATCAACTAGAATTAATAATAGATGGTGGAGCAAGACGAATTACGAGGAGTAGTTCGCTTAGCGCAGATACGAATTATATGGTTTCGGCGGTATATGACAGTTCTGATTTGATTATTTATAAAAATGGCGTGCAGCTTGGTGCGAAACAAAGTGAAACAACGGGGCTGGGAGGTGCGAGCAACAATGTTGTATGCCTCGGTTATGATTATAATTCTGGAAGTGATAGATATTTTAGGGGCATTTTAGATGAAATTCGTATCTCCAACATTGCCCGTACCGCCGGCTGGATTAAAACAGAATACAACAACCAATATTCTCCCTCAACATTCTACTCAACCGGGGAGGAACAAGATATATTACTATCAACCGACTCCGTCGGTAACTACAACTACACATTCACCGCCCCTGCAACCGAAGGCATCTATCCTGTCAAAGTCAACATAACATACAACGGCATCTATGCAGAAACTGAGCAGAACCTGACTGTAGAGGTAGATTCAACTCCACCAAGAATAACAATCCAATCCCCACAAAACCAATCGTATCCCACAACATCCATATGGTTTAATGTATCTTTAGACGAACCCGGTTCATGGTGTGGCTATTCTTTGGATGGTGCATTAAATATCACCATGACAAATACCTCCGGCAACTGGAACAAAGAAAACACATCTATGACCGAAGGCAGTCATAATGTAACCATATCATGTAATGACACATTCGGCAATATGAACACCTCTGCAATAAGATACTTTACGGTAGATCTAATTCAACCATATGTCCACTTATATTCACCAACAAACACAACTTACTATTCAATAAATATTCCCTTAAACTACACTTCAAGTGATACCAACATTGATACGACATGGTACGAATACAATGGTGCAAATACAACCATAATAACAAACACTTCCTTCGCAGCAACCGAAGGACAGTCTACATTAATCCTATGGGCTAATGATACGGCAGGGAATTATAACAGCACAGCAGTAACATTTACTGTAGATACTACATATTTCACTTCTACATGGGACACTACAAAAACAAGTACGGGCTCAACAGGCGATACATCAATAAAACTGCCTTTGGATGTCGGCGGCACATATGATTTTACTGTTTGGTGGGGTGATGGCTCTAATGATACAATTACGGCATACAACCAGGCTGAAGCCACGCATACATATGCATCGTCTGGTGTGTATGATCTCTCAATAAACGGAACAATAATCGGATTTCGATTTGCCAATACCGGCGACAGGCTCAAGCTGCTTGATATTTCAAACTGGGGGGCTTTAAATGTTGGAACTGCTAATGGTTATTTCTATGGATGTAGTAATTTCAACCCAACAGCCATAGATGTATTGAATCTGACAGGAACGACCGATATGAGTGCTATGTTTGATTCTGCTTCTGCTTTCAACGGCGATATCAGTGCGTGGGATACATCCAGTGTAACGAACATGGAAGATATGTTTATTAATGCATCTGCTTTCAACGGCGATATCAGTGCGTGGGATACATCCAGTGTAACGAACATGGAAGATATGTTTTATTCTGCTTCTGTTTTCAATCAAGACATAAGTGCATGGAACACATCCAGTGTGGTGAATATGTTCTCTATGTTTCGTTCTGCATCAGCCTTCAATAGTAACCTTAGTGCCTGGGATACATCCAGTGTAACTGAGATGTTCTCTATGTTTGATACTGCATCCGCTTTCAACGGAGACATCAGCGCGTGGGATACATCCAGTGTAACGGATATGGGGTATATGTTTTATTCTGCTTCTGTTTTCAATCAAGACTTAAGTGCCTGGGATACATCCAGTGTAACGATTATGGCAAATATGTTTGCTTACGCATCTGCTTTCAACGGCGATATCAGTGCGTGGGATACATCCAGCGCAACTACGATGGCAAATATGTTTCAAGATGCTGCGCTGTTCAATCAAGACATTGGAAATTGGGATGTATCAAAAGTAACAGATATGGATGAAATGTTTAAGAATACTGCATTTGACCAGGACATCGGCGGCTGGAATATATCTGCATGCACGGACTTTACAGAAATGTTTAATGGTACGACTTTATTGCCTTTAAATTATGACGACCTCTTAAATGGCTGGGCGCAGCTTCCATCACTCAGCCTTAATGAAGCCTTTCACGGCGGTAATTCAAAATACACAAGTGCTGCGGAAAGCGCAAGAAACGATACGCTTATAGGGATATATGGGTGGACAATCACAGACGGAGGATTGAGTGCGGTTAATATTGAATTTACCAACCATACAACCGAAGAAGAAATATATTCCCATAATTATATAGAAGCAAATGTAACTGCTTCTGCAACTGATACACTCGACACCATTGTTCTTTATTTATACAATTCAACAGACTTAGTTGCGCAAAACTCTTCTTCAAATTCCCCCTTTTTCTGGAACATAACTAATTTAGATGATGGAACTTATTACCTGAATGCAACAGCAAATAATTCTTTAGGGGTTGGTAATTCTACCGGAACAAGGACTCTGGGCATAGACACAACACCACCGCTTCCGCCTACACTCATTTCACCTGTAAACGAAGACCGCACCACCGACAACACCCCTGCATTCAACTGGAGCGATTCAGTTGAATTGAATGCTGTTGACACATATCACTTCCAGCTTGCATATGACAGCGCATTCAGTGCAGGAAACATAACCCACGACATTGAAGGGCTTTCTGCAAGCGCGTACACACTGCCTTCAGGGCTCATTGACGGCACGTATTACTGGCGCATCAGGGCAAATGATACCACAGGCAATGGGTATGGGGAATGGAGCGAAAACTTCACAGTTGTTATAGATACTATCTGGTCGCCTCCTGTTTATTCCGGCGGTTCCTCCACAAGCTATTACCATAAACTCAATATCGCAGACATTAAGGAAAAGACTGTTTTGCCCGGAGAATCATTCAATGTTATTGTAATTATCAACAACCCAGGGCATTACTCTGAGGCAGGCATATCTGTGTCGCTTTTGTGTCCATTAGGATGGCAATGCGACTCATCTGAAGTTGACATCCCAAAGGGCGGCACAGCTTCTGTTGTTCTTGAAGCTACAAGTCCCGAAGACACACATATAGGCAAACAGTCTATTACAATGCTTGCTGAAAACAGGTATGTTTCTGCAGAAAAAGAGGTTAGCATTATTGTGAAAGGAGATTGTGTTTCGGACTCACAGTGCGGAAAATACGAGTCCTGTATTAACAACTTCTGCGTAAAGCTTTTTGACGCGAAGATACTGGTCGCTGACTCGCCTGTCGAGCCCGGGGAGTTCTTTGACTTTACATACTTCATAAAGGGTGTGGCAGATATACGCGGGGATGTCATAGTGCGTTTCTGGCTTGAGAAAGAAGGAGAAGAAATAACATCCGGCTCTGACACAATATATATGGGTGTCTTTGAGGAAAAGATAGAGACAACAAGTATTTTTTTGTCCGACAATGTATCTCTTGGCATGTACGACTTCTATGTTGAAGTCAGCTATGGAAAATACGTAGCAAGGGCACACAGAAACATACAGGTTGCGCGTTATGTCCCGCTTGCCATGGATCTTGTGATGGCAAGGCCGCTTGCAGTATCCAATGGCACTGTAAGCTTTTCAGCGCTTTTGTCATTCAACAAGGACTCTTCTGCTCCTGCACGGCTTGATGAAAAGATAACCGACAAGGACGGTGTTGTGGTGTGGTCAAATGAGAGGGCATTTGTGGTAAACCGCTCTGTTGAAGCAGAAGAAATCATCAGCGGGCTTGAAGCCGGGCAGTACGAGCTTGAATTAACAGCGCACTACGAAAATCAAACCTCTCAATTTGTGCAGGTATTTGAAATCAAAGCAAAGCCAGAGGGATTTGGAAAATATCTTCCTGTATTATTGCTGTTTGCAGTTATTGCAGCAGCTTTTTTGATTATAAAAAGGGCGAGGTATGGGGAAAAGGATAGTGTTCTTGGAGATGCTGCTTTGGAATCGCGCCACGTATTGATTTAAAGCATTTTTATTAGACCGCATGATGTATCCCATGTTTGTGCCTCGCGGTGCCACGTTATCCAGCAAAGCATAGGGTTGGGTTGACCAACAATGCAACCCACCATAAACTCCATATACTCAACAGAACAGAGCAACACGTGCATCACACAGCAAGCCATATTGTTTTTTCTTTTGCAGGCACTAAATTCTTACAGAGACGGCTTTTGGGCGCCATAAAGTAGCGACCGCAAGAGAGTCCCTCAGGACAGCTTTGACAAGAATTGAACGAGTTGACCGGCTTCTGAAAGAAATGAGGCCATAAAAAAGGATTTCGAAACAACAACTCATCAGTTCAAGAATATAAAATTTAATGACAAAGTATGAATATGATACAAATAATTCTTGGCTCAAAATCAGACTTTGAATTCGGAGAAAATATTTCAGGCAAGCTAAAAGAACTCGGTGTGGCAGCTGACACAAAAATCGCATCAGCACATAAAGCGCCTGCACATCTTCTGCAAGTGATGCAGGATGCAGAGGCAAAGCACCCGAATCTCGTCTATATCACGGTTGCAGGGCTCTCAAACGGCCTTTCAGGAGTTGTGGCAGGAAATACCACAAAACCAGTCATTGCATGCCCTCCATTCAAAAGCAATGATGCCTATTCCATTGATATTCACTCCACGCTCAGGATGCCTTCTGACGTATGCCCTATGGCTGTCGTGAAGGCTGAAAATGCTGCCTTGGCAGCTGCGAAGATTATTGCGCTCTCTGACGAAAAACTTCGTGCAACTCTCGCAGAATACATGAAGAAAATGCAGGAAAACGCGAAGGGCAACTAAACATTAATATACTCCTTCTGCCTCTATTTGTTTATGGTTTCAAAAAAGCTTGACAAGGTCACGGCTCAGTTTATTCTTTCAGAGGAGCAGACTCTTCTTGCAAAGCAGAGGACTATGCTTGCGTTTATTCAAACAGGTCTTGGATTTATAGGTATGGGGCTTATTGTTGCTAAGTTCTTCGGAGTGGTTATATTTCAGTTTATAGGGTCTGTGCTCATACTGATTGGATTCTATGAAATCGGGCGCGCATACAGAAAAATGATTGAATATAACAGGCGCCTTGATCGCGTTAAAAACCTGATTAAAAAGAATTCTATATGCGAGCTTGAATACAAGGATGT
>JAGLMX010000041.1 GCA_023139785.1 Candidatus Aenigmatarchaeota archaeon
GATGAGCCATACATTTTCCCGCCGGACTTTGACTTTATTGTTGCAAGCTCCTTTACCCGAATCTCGCTTGCATGAGCAAAATCAGCGCGCCGCTCGTCCATTACACATATCAGGACATTCATGCCCTTGTATGTGAGCGCATCCTTCAGCTTTCTGATTTCGTAATCAGCCCAGTCTTTTTCAACAGAAAATATTGTTCCGGGCTCAATTGAGAGCGTGTGGTGGCCGCGCTCAAAGTCCTCGGGCGCGTCAATTATCCTGCCTGCAACGCGAAGAGAGTGCCCGTCTTCAGAATGAGTTATTTTTTCTGCAAGGACTTTTAGAAAAACCGGTTTCTTCTCACCTGATGCAGACGCCTGAAGAGTACGAAATGTCCTTGCCCCTATTGTATCCCCCTCGCGCAGTATTTGCGCAAGGTTCCAGAGATCGTCAAGTGTCTCAGGCTTTATCTTTGTTTCATGGCGAAAATCCCTTTTTATGAGCTTCATAAGACCACAAATAATATATAACCCCCTCCAATAATAAATAAGCGAAGACTATGGAAAATTTTGTTAAGGTCATGACTGCAGGGCTCGCAGTATTTGCAGTGCTCCTGTTCATTGGATGGAGCGGTCCGCTGGATTCGTCAGACGGGTCTACAGGACTCAACACAACGCTTCTCTCTGTTGAAAAAATAGGCACTGTTGGTTTTGCGAAGGCGACTCCAAGAGAAATCATGATAGGAAATGTAAATGTCGGCAATCTTCCGGGAGAAGACCTTGAATTTGAGGCAGAAACGGTACTGATAAAAAACGGGCTGTTCTCAAAGAATTCCCAGGGAATCTCGTTCAATGGCGAGCGGGCGCAAAAAGCCACTCTTTCGTTTCGTGTTGATAACTCAAATGAATACGGGCGCCTTGTAATAAAGCATGGAGAGCTCCTCATCTACAATGATGTGGCAGATACTAAAGAATATTCACTCGAAATATATGATTTGAATGATACAAATGCACTGGATATTTCTGCAACCAGCTCAGGCATAAAATTCTGGGCACCGACAACATATGTGCTGTCTGACATCAAACTAACTGTTGACCGCTATGCGGACAGAGACCATGTAGTTCCGTTTCAGGTATATTCTTATGAATCATCTGGCTGGAGTATCGGGCGCATTTCCTTTGTTCTCGAAAGCAAGGCTGGTTCTGAGAATCTTTCTATAGAAGTCAATGGAAAGCCTGTGTACTCTGACTCACCTGCGCCTGATGTGCCGACACAGATAGACTTCTCGCGCCATGAAACGCGCGTTTCACCAGGTGAAAACCTTTTATCATTCAAGACCGGGCGGGATTCTGCATACATCATGGAAAGCACAAGGCTCACAATTTTCTACTACGGCACCGGAGAGGCAATTTACAGAATACAACCTTTTGAATTAAGCGAGTTTTGGAAATCGTATCTCATGAAGGAAAATGTCACTGGTGTTGTGAATTTCTATGTTCGAAGCGTACCGCTTGATAGCGGACTTGATGTTGTGCTCAACAACCAGACACATACCTTTGAGACCCTTTCGGCAAACACATGGTATAACATAACGTTTAGTGAAGAAGACCTGTCAGAGGATACAAAGAACTTTGTTAAATTCTACACACATGGAAACTACGACCTTGGAGAACTAAATGTGCTTATAACATCCCCCATTCAGGACTAAGCCGTTCGCACAGGTTTTCCTATTAAGGCGACCCGTTATCATAAAAAGGGTGCATAGTTTAATGAGTGTATCTTAGATAATCTGAAGCACCCACGGAAGCAACGCATTTGTAAATACCGTTGCAACGAGTGCTGTAACAATTGCATGCCAAAGCAACACTTCTGAAGAGGTTATCTTTATGAGTGCCGTCCAGGTAATAAAAGAATTCATCATAAACTGAAGATCAACAGGCATGCTTTTTATCAATGGGTATATTATAAGCATTATAGTCGAAACCATAATTATTTTTATGAAATGTATGTAGTCGCCCTCATGAAACATATTTAACACAAGCACAACCAGAAATGTTGTAAAAATAAATGAAAGCAAGTGCGTAATAATAGATACAGACATAAGAGACATTTACTGCAAAGGTATATATATTTTTGATACAATCTGCATATGTTAGGGAGCGTGTTTTAAATGTCAATAATTGCTTTAAATTACAGAAAAATTTCCGCTGAAAAACAGGGTGTTTTAACGAATGTGAGTATCAACACAACACCAAAAATAATAAATGCAAAAAAGACAAAGCTTTCGGGGCTTGGCGCGGATGTTGATATTCTGACAGTTGATTTTGAATTCTCAAGTGCTTTTGAGCCAAAAGCAGGCGGGATAACTATTGAGGGCAGCCTTGTATGCCGAATTGAAGATCCTGAAGGCGCTGCAAAGATGTGGGAAAAAGAAAAGAAGCTTCCGGAAGCAGTGCATATTGAAGTTGTGAACTATATTTTTTCAAAGGTGGGTATCTTGGCTCTGCAGTTATCAGATATAATGCAGATGCCGCCGGTAATCGGAATGCCTCGAATAAATGAGCCTGTAAAAGACAAGAAATCATGAAACCCTATCTTTCAAGGCAGGGTTTGATTGGTTCGGTTTCAAGCTTTTGAGTATGACTCAAAATCACATTCATCCGCGCACGAAAGTGCTTGGTTTTCTGTGACTTCAAAATAATTTACTTAACAACGGTTTTCTTTACATTTGCATGTTTCGCAATGCATATCTTATTGGTTCTTCCGCGCCGGGTTCTCTTGATTATTCCGCGCGCTTCAAGATCGGTGACAATGCGGCTGACCTTGGCTTTTGAAAAATCTGTTGCCTTTACAATATCTCTTTGCAAGCATTCTTTTCCGCGCTGTGTTATTGCGTCCACAACATTTTTCTCATCCGGCTTAAGAACTGAAAGCACAGTTCTCACGTGTGATGATGTGCGAAAGCGAAAGAAAATAAGAAGCCCGAAAAGCACAAATATTATTACAACCAGAGCGGAATTATAATTGAATGCAGAATGTGTGATTGGCTCATAATCTGCAGTAAATGTATATGTTTTTCCAAGCTCCGGCTTTTCTACATCCCATGCAATTGTGGTACGGCGCCCTGTGCTTCCAAGGCTCCATCCAAACGGAAATATTGGATCAAAGCCTGTGTCACTTACAATTCCTGTTGCTTCGGGCAGAATCAACAGGACATGAAGCTTGTCTATCGGGTCGCTTATCATATAGTTGTATGAAAGAATGTGCGTCATTGCACTCGGTGACGAAAGCTGGTATGCTTCAAACGTCAAATCAACAGAATAATTTTTAAGATCCTCACTGTTTGGAGTACAAAGAATTACAGTTCCGTAAGTCTCTGCAGAAAAAGAGCATGAAAGCGGCCCGAATTCATCTGTTGCATAAACATTTCCTATTCTTGCAAGGGCAATATAACTTATTTTACTTGTTGTTAAATCAGCATAGTCTATTGCCACCGCCACCCGGGAAACATCATTTGTGCCCACATCGACGGTTATGTCTTGCGAACTTACCTGTGTGGCAAACGCAGGCAACATCATTGCAAAAAACGCTGTCAAAAAAGTAACTGCCACAAAAGATAATCCGCGAGGTTTATGAGGCATACTAGTCTCCTTTAATCACCATTCCGCCAAGCCCTGCAGATGTGAACTTATGCATCATGTCAGAAACTGTAGCAAGGGCATTTTGCGCCTCGCGCATTGTTATGGTGATTTTTTCAGGAGCAAGTATCTCGATTGCGGTGGGAGCATAATTTATTGTAATGTTTGTGAGAATTTCATATGACTGAAATAGTACAACGATTTCTGTGACTTTCGCAAAAAGGGTTTGTATTCCTTTATCTGCAAACTGTTTTGGTGCCTCAACTTCTTTTACTTCGGACTCTGAAATGTCTGCAATGTACAAGTCCTTCTCGGCTTTCATCTTCTTGATATGCTCTGTAAGTGACTTGTCTGCAACTTCCTTTCCGGTTGCCTGCACCTCGAAAAGCATCCATGCCTTTATCCATCCTTTATTCAAAAGCTCTTTTTCTTTTTCTTTGTCTGCCATACAAAAACCAAAATATTTTTTTCTGGAACGATTTAAACAAAAATATTTCTTTTTGAAACAATTAAACTCTAATTTTTGTTTTTATATTCCGCAAATTCCTATACTCTATTATGTGCAAAAAACTATTTAATATCTTTCTGTTGTGCTTTGATTTTCTCAAAGCAACTGCATCTCGCTCTCATCAACATTTCCAAAGTGAATGTGTTTGATGCCGTGTTCCTTTGCGATATTCCGTGCAAGGGCTAAGGTCTCAAGAGGTGTCGGGGGTGCGTTCATCAAATAGACTGGAAAATACCGTGAAAAATGAATCGGGATATTTTTGTCTATTCCTGCAAGCCACGCGCACAGCATGTGAAAATCTTCTTTGGAATCATTTTCTTTTGGAATCACAAGGTTTGTAACTTCAACATGAATTCCGAGCTTGTGCATAAGCTCAACGGTTTCACGGGGCGGCTTTTCTGACGGGGCTTTGCAATGCATTTGGTAAAAATCGCTTTTCATTGACTTGACATCCACGTTTGCGGCATCTATAAAGGGCGCAAGCTTTTTGAGCGGCTCCGGGTTTATGTAGCCATTTGTGACAAGCACATTGTAGAGCCCTTCCTGCTTTGCAAGCTTTGCTGTGTCAAGTACAAACTCGTAGAATACTGTGGGCTCTGTATATGTGTAGGAAACTCCATTAGAATGTTTTTTTGCAAGAGCTACTATCTGCTTTGGAGTTATTTTTTCACCATCAATTTTTTTTGGCTGTGAAACATCAAAATTCTGGCAGAAAGTGCAATGAAAATTGCAGCCAACTGTTGCAATGGAAAGTGTCTTTGAGCCGGGGTGAAAATGAAGAAGCGGCTTTTTCTCTATGGGGTCTACAGCCATGGAAACAATCCTGCCGTAGGCTTCTGAGAAAAGGGTTCCTCCTGTATTACGCCGCACCCCGCAGTTGCCAACATATCCCTCGGCAATTATGCAGTTCCTGGGGCAAAGAACACACTGCACTTGTTTATTCTTGAGTTTTTTGTAGAACATCGCCTCTTTCATGGTTGTATTACGTGTGTTAAAAATTTAAGGAAGAAAATGCAATGTATCTTATGAAATTTGCTGTTGTCGGGAAAGATGCAAAAAAAATAGAACTCCTGCTTCCTGAAACCGGATTTGCACGAGATTCTGAAAAACCGGATGTTGTGTTTTCTGTCGGGGGGGACGGCACAATACTGTTTTCTGAATACAAGTATCCCGGTGTTCTGAAGGTTGCAATAAGAAAAAGCAGGATATGCAAAAAATGTGTTTTCGATGCAGGGGATTTAAAAAAGATAATGGATGCGCTGAAGAAGAAAAAATATTCTGTAAACGAATATATGAAGCTTGAATCAACTCTTCTTGGAAAAACGCTTTGTGCGCTAAACGAGATTCAGGTTCATAATGCTTCGCCTGCAAAGGCAATACGCTTTAGTGTTTCTGTTGACGGAAAAGTGGTTGAGAAAGAAGTGATAGGCGACGGGGTTGTGGTGTCTACGCCGTACGGCTCGGGAGCGTACTATTATTCTATTGGCGGTACTGCCTTTGAAAAAGGCATTGGTATTGGATTTAACAACCCGCATGCGCGAATCAAAAATCTGGTTGTTCCTGAAGAATCTGTTGTTGAAATAAAGCTTTTGCGCGGACAGGCTTTGGTGTTGTGTGATAATTTGGATGGCTCTGTTGCGCTTTTTGAAAACAAAGCAGTGCGGATTAAAAAAAGCAGAAATACTGCAAGATTTGTGAGAATATGAAAACACTCAAAATAGGGGACAATATCTGGATGATTTCCCTTGGCGGGGTTGATTCAAACATCTATGTTGTTGATGGCTGTATGCTGGTTGACGCAGGCACAGGACTGCGCAAAGAAGAGCTTGCTACTGCTCTTAAAGAGGTCAGGGTCTCTCATGATGATATAACTTCGATTGTAAACACTCACGGGCA
>JAGLMX010000042.1 GCA_023139785.1 Candidatus Aenigmatarchaeota archaeon
TCAACCCTTTTCTGGTATTCCTTGATGTCCTCTTCAGAAAGATGCCTAAACCTTTTTTGCAGTTTCATGTAGTCTGCAACAGGTGTTCCTTTTGGCTTGTATGTGAGCTTTTTCTCACCATTCTCAACTTCATACAACGCCCACATTTTTGAGTCAACTGCAAGCTTTGCAACTTCAACTGTTTTTTCAGAAGAAAAATACCATCCAATAGGGCATGGCGCGTGAATATGCAAAAACTTTGGCCCTTTAATCTCAAGAGCTTTTTTTATTTTTTTCTCAAGGTCAAACGGGAATGCGATTGATGCTGTTGCAGCGTAAGGCACATGATGCGCGACCGCGATTGCAACCATGTCTTTTTTCCACTGCTCTTTTCCCTTGCTTAGTTTACCTGACGGAGTTGTGGTGGTCGCTGCATGCCACGGGGTTGACGCGCTTCTTTGTATTCCTGTGTTCATGTACGCCTCATTGTCATAAATTACAATCAATACATTATGGCCGCGCTCCATCAGCCCGGACATTGCCCGGATTCCGATATCAGCCATACCGCCGTCGCCGCCAAATGCTATTACGGTTACATCCTCTTTTCCCTGTGCGTCAAGTGCCTCGCGCACGCCTGCGGCAACAGAACAGGCATTCTCGAAAAGGACGTGTATCCAGGGCACTTTCCAGGATGTTAATGGGTACTGGGTTGTTGTCACTTCCATACATCCTGTTGAATGGCAGACAACAACATTAGGGCCTGTGGCCCGGAGCATCATGCGCGTTGCTATTGCAGGGCCGCAGCCTGCGCATGTCCTGTGCCCTGGTGCAATTAGGTCGTCTTTTTTCATGAAATCATCCCAGCATCCTTTTTGATTGTTTTAACTTTCTCAGCATAAAAAACACCATAACAAGCCAAACCGCATTCTACAACTTCATATTGGGCCAATCCTGCAAGATTGTTTTTTGTCAAAATGTTTTGTGTTATCTTTAATTTCTCAGTAATTTTTGCAATAGGGTAACTTCGCCGACACATTTTATAGAGTTTTTTTGATGTTGGCCGGACTTCATTTGTCTTGTCCCAATACACTGTGTTCTTAAATCCTGTTTTTTCTAATGATTTTTTGAAGCCCTCTATTTTTACAAGATTCGGAACCGCCAACCCTTCACAAAAATCAGTTAGTAATTGCCCCTCTTTTTTATTTTGAGGGCTTCGTCTTAAAAAACCATCAGCAACTACAAGGCGCCCGCCTTTTTTTAGTAATCTGAACGCTTCTTTTAAAAAGTCTGCTTTATCTTCAGAATGGCATACGCTTTCAATAGCCCACACAACATCAAATGATTCTTTTTGAAAACCGGTTTTAAGATAATTTTTTAAAAGAAATTCCGTGTTTTTCTCGACTTTGTTTTCTTTTGCCAATTCTTTTGCTTTTTGCACCTGTTTTTCACTTATGGTTATTCCGATAACTTTTGCGCCAACATTCTTTGCCAGCCATATCGAACTTCCGCCGACACCACACCCGGCATCAAGGACTGTGTCTTTCTTTGCTATTTTCGCTTTTGAAGCCAAAAATTGATTTGTATTTAGCAAGGTCTCGTCACGAGTTTTTGTGCCTTTTTCCCAAAAACCATAATGCAGCGCATAACTTTTTGAATTTTTGTAATAAAAAGATTCGTAAAATGGTTGCGTGTAATCATAGTATTGACGAATTGTTGAAAGACTCATTTCATCAGCCACCAAATATTCCCGTTTTTCTTTTTCTTTGACGCATCAGCTATTTTTTTCACATCTTCAACAGTCACTTCAGAGCCGCCGATACCACAGACAACGCCGAGAACTTTTTGTTTGCATTCGTTGTAAAGTGCGCTCCGTACCTCGTCGTATAGCGCGCCTGCGCCTGTTCCAAGGGCAATGTTTTTTTCGAGTATTATAACAGTTTCTGCGTTCTTGAGTGCTTTTCTCAAATCCGCTTTTGGGAATGGCCGATAGCTGCGAATGCGCACAAGCCCAATGTCATCGCGCGCGTCAACTGCCTCGCGCACGGTTCCTGCCAAAGTGCCCATTGTGATTATTGCTGTTTTTTTTCCTTTGTTTTTGTATTCGTCAATAAGCCCGTTTCCATACTTTCTGCCAAAAGATTTTGCATAATCATCATGGGCTTTCTTGATTACTTTGTCTGAATTGTCAATCGCGTCTGATAGCTGTTTTCGAAGTTCCATGTATGGCTTCGGGAATGCGAAAGGCCCTTGTGTCATGGGCTTTTTCGGGTCTAAAAAAGCATGTGTTGGTTTGTACGACGGAAGGAATCGATCAACCTTTTTCTGGTCAGGCAATTCAACAGGCTCAAGAGTATGTGTGATAAAGAACCCGTCCATACACACCATTACCGGGATAAGAACCTTTTTGTCTTCAGCAATTTTGTAAGCCTGAATTGTTGTGTCAACTACTTCCTGCGCAGTCTCACAGTAAAGCTGAAGCCATCCGGAATCGCGCGCTGATATCGCGTCCTGCCAGTCGTTCCAGATATTTATCGGTGCAGAAAGAGCCCTGTTTACGACCTGCATCACAATCGGAAGGCGCATGCCTGAGGCTGCGAATAATACTTCGTTCATGAGTGCCAAGCCCTGTGAGCTTGTTGCGGTAAACGTCCTTACGCCTGCGGCAGAGCCGCCGACAACAGCAGATATTGCAGAGAACTCTGACTCGACTTCCATGTGTTTTGCGTCAAGCTTTCCGTCTGCAATCAGCTTTGCAAGATCCTCGACTATGTGCGTGTCCGCTTCGACAACTCTAAAAAGATTTATCGAATTTGCGGGGTTATGGGGTATGCAACCGTTAACGCCGGCGCACACAGCCGAACTGCTTCCGCAGCAGCCCTGCTTCCTTCAAGTATTTGCATTGCCATGTTATTCAACATCACTTTTGACGGCTATCTATTTATACTTTGATATTCTACAATGTTTATATGGGTGCTAATCAAGTAAGAAAGAGCATAAATCTTTTTGATTTACCTCTTGATTCAACATACGTTCTTTTGTCAAAAAAAGTAAGAAACACAATCGAAACGCAGATTGCAGAAAACGACGGGATAGACAAAATTTCAAAGAGTTTGGAGATAAAGCGACCGTATTTCTATCGTTTTTTTCAAGGCAGGCGATGCTCTCTTTATTTTCTTTCAAAACTAATTGGTGTTCTCGATATGGCGACCCAAGAAATAGAAAAAAATATCATGTTTATATCGAGTGGAAAAAATAACCCTAAAGGCATAACAAACCCTAAATTGCCGTTTCGATTCGACAACTCTGATGGAGGCACACTTCTTGGAGGTATCATGGGTGATGGAAGCCGAACCAAGCTTGGTGGACTTACATACAATAATTGCGATGAAACACTGGTTAATGCCGTTCTTGATTCTGCGATAGACATCTTTGGAAATATCAATCAATACCTTGTATGGAAAAAAGACGGCACATTGCAACTATATTTACCAAAGATTGCAGGCGATGCTGTCGGCCTTTTTGGAATTCAGAAGAGCTATAAGACACTTTCTGATTGTTATGTTGAATTAAATGGATTTTCTTATGAATTCAAGACATCTTTCATAAGGCAATTTTTTGATGACGAAGGCAATGTTAGAACTTCAGATAGAAGGGTGCAGATTAAACAAACAAGGGTTGTTTTCGAAAAAGATGCAGCTAAAATAAGGAAAAACGTAGAATCTTACACACCACGAGTGCTTTTGACAATTGATCTGGAGTTGAAACGTATAGGGCTTCGCCCCACCGTTTCTTTAGAAACCCTGAGAAGCAAAAATGGCATTATCAAAGGTGATTTTGCGTTAAGCCTATATGGTAAAGATAACCTCACCATATTTCGAGAGAAAATAAATTTTGGTATTGTTGCGAAAAAAGAACTGCTTGATAAGGTAATAAAAAACTATAAATTCCCGTCAGCACCAAGAAACGGGAGAATTCAGTTTGCGCTGGAAAAAGCGCGAGTCGTCCAGAAACGCGATAATTACATAACAAAACATACTTTGGCGTTAGAATGCAAAAGATCACTAAAAACAGCCACATATTTTTTAGTGGATTTAAAAAAGATGGGCTTGGTCAAAATTATAGAGGCGCCAAGAAACGAATTCGGGAAACCTTTGCCGTGGAAATATCTTCTTACTAAAAAATCTAAAGACCTTTAATTCATTACGCTTTGCCAAGTAGGGCAAAAAGCGCGTTTTCGCTTCCAACTATTTTCGCGTGATAATGCACCCACGGGCTTTCTGTGAGCACAGGATTTTCTGTAAGCACGAAAACAGGTATTTTGTTCTCGCTTGCAAATATTATCTCCATCATAGTTCCGGGTGTCGCGCGGTTTGCAATAGCAACAACAACATCGGATTTTTTTATTGCCTCTTTTTCTGTTTCAACAACCCATTTTCTGGTTTTCCCGTCTGTTTTGCCGTAGTTGTTGCCAAGGTTATCTTTGCACCACCAAACTTGGTGGTTCTTTTTCTCAAGCAACGTTTTCATTTCACGAAGCCTTTTTTCGTCTTCAGGCTGATTGTACGTGCCAGCCAGATAAATTTTCACTTCTCCTCAACTTCCTTTGATATACACTTTACAGGGCACACTTCTGCGCAAATCATGCAGCCCTTGCAGTAATCATAATCAACTTCTGCTTTTTTTCTCTTTTTGTCAACTACTATCGAGCCGTCAGGGCAGAAGCGCTCGCACATGCCGCATCCGATGCACTTTTCTTTATCTACGACAGGGCGAAATGTTCTCCATGTACCTGTCTTGTTTGATGTTGTGCTTCCGACGTCTTTTATTGCCCCGCCCAAAGGAATTTTTGAACTCATTTTTCTGTAACCTCGTAAACTTTTTTTGCAGCATCAATGTTCCTGCCTGCAATCTTTTCAGGCATTTTTTCCTTAATTGCTGTTAATATTGAATCCAGAGACACTTCTCCGGTTGCCTTGGCAAATGCGCCAAGCATGGGGGTGTTAACAAAGGGTGCGCCGATTATGTCAAGTGCAATCTTCGTTATGTCAACAGTAACTACCTTTGCTTTGGTTTTTATGCCGAGGTCCTTAGAATTTTTGCTTGTGTTTACAATAATCATTCCGTCTTTTGAAATACCATCTGCGACATCAACAGATTCTGTGAGTGTGGGGTCAAGAACCATGACATAGTCTGGCTTTGTCACCTGCTCGCGCAGGCGTATGAATTTGTCGTCAATGCGCGTGAATGCCATCACAGGGGCACCGCGCCTTGCAACCCCGAAGAATGGGAATGACTGGGACTGCTTGCCGTCCTTAAATGCAGCTATTGCCAGAAGCTCTGCGGAAGTGACTGCGCCCTGCCCTCCCCTGCCGTGAATCCTGATTTGCTTTAGTGCCATATTGCCACAATCAAAATGTGTGAATTAGGTATATATAGTTGATTTTTGACGAAACGTATTTTCGACAATGGCTATGCATGGCGAACAGCACATTTTTAATGTTTGTTTGTGATATTGTGGGATGACAAACGGAAAATCTGTCACTAAATACGCGGTTCCTAGCTGTGTTGAGGTTTTGAATCTTATTCTTCTGGGGAATATAAAACATTCTGTACGCTCAATTGACATCGCAAAGAGCTGGTATTCATCAATGCACCCGGATTACAGGAATACACCGGATGTTACCGATGAAATTAGATATATTTCAGGACATATTGGGCGCAGCATGTTAACCAAATTAAAGAAAAAAGGCATTGCGTCAAAACAAAGCAGAACCAGCTATGCTGTTGATTTTGATGCATGTGATGCTTATTACAAAGAACTTGTGGCTTCTAAACAAGACGAATCTACGGCAGTCGCATAACATCACTGCGTATTTTCTCATGTATCTCGTCAATGCCTTTTATCCCGTCAACCAC
>JAGLMX010000043.1 GCA_023139785.1 Candidatus Aenigmatarchaeota archaeon
CCTTGATTACAGCTTCTTTTGACTCTTTTGCAGGTCCAAGGAGCGGTAGGGCAATTCCTGCATATTTTGCGCCCAGTGCAATCGCCTTTGCTGCGTCAACACCGGTTCTTATGCCACCTGAGGCAATGACGGGTATTTTTACTGCGCGCGCAACCTCTGCAACAGAGCAGGCAGTTGGCACTCCCCAGCTGCGAAACGCTCCTGCGGTTGTTCCGCCACGATATAGCTCTATCTGGCTGAATGAGGTTCCGCCTGCGCCGCTGACATCAATTGCGTGGGCGCCTGCACCTGCAAGCTTTGTGGCAACTTCGCGTGATATCCCGGCTCCTGTTTCCTTGATGATTGTGGGCTTTCCAAGGTCATGGCAGATGGTTTTAATATGTGTTAAGGAGTTTGTAAAATCAGTGTCGCCTTCAGGTTGTACGGATTCCTGTAGGGCATTAAGATGAATTGCAAGGGCGTCTGCCTTTATTTTCTCAACAGCTTCTTTTGCCTGTTTGAGGCCGTATTCTTTTACAAACTGTACGAGCCCGAGGTTTGCTATTAAGGGTATGTTTGGCGCAACGCCGCGCACGTCATAGGTTTTCCAAAGAGCTTTGTCCTGCATTGCAGCGCGCTCTGAGCCGAGGCCGAGCGCAAGGCCGAGCTCTTCGGCAGCTGCGGCAAGGTTCTTGTTGATTGTTTCTGCTTCAGGCGTGCCGCCGGTCATGGCTGTGATTATGATTGGTGCCGAAAGTATTTTTCCAAGAAATTCACATGAAGTATCAATGCTGTTTTTGCTGATTGAAGGAAGTGCGTTGTGTGCAATCTGTACGTCTTCGAATCCTGTTGTTATGGATGAAGATACGTCTTTTTCAAGGCACAGGTCTATGTGCTCTTTTTTGCGTTTTTCTGTTGGAGTCATAGTATCACAGAACTATTGGTGTGGGGATATATAAAAATTACTTAGTTTCGTCTTTCTGAATAAAGTTGGGTCAATTGTGCCGCCTCTTTATCTTTGTCAGCCAGTACATTTGCAATTATTGAATCCTGCATTTCTTTTATTGTGAGTGCTTCATATTGTTTTGCAACTTTGTTCGGCAAGTTGCTTGCGCCATTAATTGCCCCGTTTTTTTCATTGTCATCAAAAAAATGGGGTGTAATCATGTTCTTTCTTTTGTTTAGGGAAAAAATGGAAGGTATCCCATTTGCACTTAAAATGTGTTTGATTTTTTTAGCATCACTGGAATATTGAAATAAATAAACATTTGCCGGTGAGCCGGTTATTGTACTTGCGCTTCCAACACTTTGTATGTCAAAATTGTGAACTTCGACAGCATGCCTGATTGCATCTATGCCGCTTTCAATAAAATGAGGCACACCATACAGTGATCCTTCAGTTATTATGTATGTGGGTTTCACGGGTACTTCAAACAGTTTTTTTTCTATGTGCCACCCGTTATTTTTGACAGCAGCATCGAAGTATTTGTTTGTGGGCGGTTCCTGTGCGTTTAGAAAAGCAGTGATTATGGTGGTGATTTCGGTCACGTCGTCTGTTTTTCTTACTTCAACATATGATTCATTCAGGAGTTCTTTCTGGTTGCCGATACCATTGCCGTGATTTGTTTCAAGCAAGACAGAATCGGATGACTTGAATGCTTCATGAACCAATCCTGAAGGCATTCGCCCGTTTTCTACTGCATGAATGTATAAATCCGCGTTTCCGGAACCATAATGCCCGTCCAAAATTAATGAGGCTGTTCGGGGGTCATTTAGTTCAATGATATTTTCTGTGAATCCATCTGCGTTGTGGTGTTCTTCTGTAAAAATGCGTTTATCTAAATCGAGGCCATCTACAACAGCAGAATATGCTTTCTGGCCAATCTCTGTCGGGCGAGCGTAAATTTTTATCATGTCATCACTGCATGTGAACAGAATATATTTGTGTGGATAATTTTAAGAATGGGGTGTTTTACGTAATTTATTTAATGTTCTCAAGCATTTTATGGATTCCGATTACATCCGGGTCTGAAAGGTCTCTCTTTTCGGTTTTCTGAAAAAAGTCTTTTGCCTCTGCAAGTGATGCTTTTTCGCTGCCTGAAAGGGTATGTGTGTCAATTGTGTCTAAAATTACTACAAGAGCCCCTGATAAGACGAAACGAAGGTCTGACAAATAGATATTGCTTGCGCTTAAGTCTTTTTGCATGAGTTGCATATTTTCATCACTTGGGTCTGTATTGTAGCCATTGACACCATCGATTACATTGCCTGTGTGCTGGAGTGCGCTGCCAAGCACAAGAGATACTACGGTGAGTAGTGGAATGAATAGTGCAAGTATTATTCCTGTAATGCCTAACTCAATTATGTCCATGTAGTTACATTGAAGTAGTACTTTATATGTTTTTCGATGCCCTGAAAACCCTTAAAAACTTCACTAAATATTGAATTCTATGTTTGTTTTTCCAAATCCAAAGGAAATTGAGATTTCCGGCATAAAACTCGGCGGGCAGACCGGTAAAAACCCACCTGCGCTCGTTGGAACTATGTTTTATGCAGGACACAATGTACTTACAGAGACCGGTTTTGATGGTGAAAAGGCAGAATCGCTTCTTAATCTGCATATACAGGCATCACATGACTCGGGACTACCTTCTATGATGAATGTCTTTGGCGGGGCGGGTGAAGATGTGCTGGTAAAACAAGTTGAGTTCGTTCTTGACCGCGCAAAAATACCTGTTTTGATTGATTCCCAGGACGCAAAAATAAGGCTTGGCGCGCTCAGGCGCCTTGAAGAGGTTGGTGCTGCCAAAAGGCTCATTTATAATTCACTTAATATGACCATCAGCCAGAGCGAAATAAGTGCACTGAAAGAATCAAATATAGAGAGTGCAATTATCCTTGCATATAGTGCGACAGATACATCGCTTGAGGGGAAGATCGCGCTTCTTGAGAAGGACTGTGCATTCGGGAAAGGGCTTCTTGAACTCGCTTGCGACTGCGGAATAAAGAATGTTTTGATTGATACTGCAATGACGCCTGTGGCATCGGGTGCCGGGATTGCGCTTCGTGCCCTTCCCGGGCTAAAGGCAAAGTTTGGTTTGCCTACAGGGTGCGCAATGCACAATGCAGTGTCTGCGTGGGATTATGTGCGCACAAGAAGCACAAGAAAATCAGTTGACCTTGCATCAAACCTGCTTCCGCCTGCGCTTGGGGCAGACTTTTTGTTTTATGGGCCGATTGAGAATGCAGGGAGTGCATTCGATATCGCTCGGTTTGGCTATGAGCTTGCAAGAGAAGGAATTGAGTAGTTTCAGGCAATTACCAGATATGCCCCGATAAGCATTATTGCGCAGGCAAACATTTTCTTTCCAAGGTCTTTTTCATGAAACAGCGTTCCGCCCACTGCTGTAGAAATCAGGGAATTCATGTGTTTTATCGGAATCACAAGAGATACAAATGTCATTGAAACTGCCTGCGCTTGCATGAGGCGATATGCAACAGTCATGACAGATGCTAATAGAATCCACCTGAAGGACTTTTTGAAGTCCGGCTCAAGTTTTTTTAGGTCTGGCGTTTTTGCAAGCACAATAAAAGAAAAGATGGATGCTATGAAAAGATGCGCAATCAGGATGTATTGCAGCGGTGTTATGGCTTTAAGCACAGTTTTGTCAATGACTGATGAAAACGCGTAAAATGTTGCGCTTAAAAATGTGATGTAAAGGACACTGGTTTTTTCAATTTTTATTGAAGATAGGATTTCACAGGGGTGCCTTTTTGATTCTATAATGTATGCGCCGATAATTATTGTGGTTATACCAATCACTTGTGTAATTGTTGGTTTTTCGCCAAGGATAAATACGGCTAAAATTAAAAGAACCGCTGGATTTATGTTTGTGAGCGGCGAAACAACAGAAACAGGAAATATCTTCAGGGCTTTTGAGACATATAAGAACCCCATTACACCAAAAAGGGAGCCTGCAAAAAGTAAGGCCAATATTTTCAGCGGAATGTCAAATGATACCAAAAACGCAATCGGAAGGACAAGAACAGCATTTATCAGGGAGAAAAATGTTGAGAATTCCAGTGCAGGCATGTTATTTAGGATTTTTTTGTTGATGCTTGGAACAAGCCCGCTGAGTACAGCAGCCATTATTGCAAAAATATACCATTCCATGAACATCATACTCGCTTTTTTTGGAGATTGGTGGTTGTAAGATGCATATAATGCGCGCGCAAACTATATTATAAACTAGCCAAGAGAAGGAATTGACGGTTAACCAGAATTGTGTGCTGCTAGCGCATGGAATCAGAAAACTCGCGCCATAAATCATATTGTTCTGTGGCGAGTAGATTATCGACATTTGATAGCTCCTTGTGATATTTATTCTTGAGTTTGTGCGTGATTTCTTCAATAATCTCTGTTATTTCATCGTTGGCTAAATCATAGTTATTTGCAAGAGTATGCACACTTTTGAGCTTACTTGTCTTTGGATTATCAGAAAGCGCGTGTAAATCTGGTGCCTTATTGAGGAACAGATACGATTCCCCATCTTTTTTAACTAGGACTTCTTTATAGACTTTTTCGATATCATTTTCTACACGGGTTATTGTTGTTTTCATTTTTGCTTGTTTAATGTAGTTACCTAAACCCATTTACACCATCTCAATACAATACCACTTATTAGTGGATATCGTACATTGGAGTGGTTTATTTAAATAATTTTCTTTTAAGAGATTGTATTTTTCGTGTTTTAAGCACGAACAACAGGCTTATAAACTCCTGATATCAACTCTTTCTATGGCGATAAAAGCATCGGCTCCGGGGAACCTGTTTCTTTTTGGAGAGCACGCAGCAGTTTACGGTAGGCCTGCAATTTGCGCGGCTGTTGGAAAACGCACGGAAGTCCTAGTTTCAGAGAACAATAAAGTCTCTGTTGTGATTTTCTCAGATGCATTTGGAAAAGCAGAAATACCGTTTGCGCCTGATGAAAAAATACGGGCTGAAAAGAAAGAGCTTGAAAATGTTGCACTATTTGTGAGACATATCCGAAAAAAGTTCGGGATAACTAAAGGGTTTGACCTCAAGATAGCGTCCGAGGTTCCTGTAAACAGCGGGATGAGTTCATCAACGGCGGTCTTCTGCTCAATACTTGGCGCACTCTCTGCTTTTGCAGGAAAGTCTCTTGATAAAAAGGAATATTTCGATATTATTTTTCCATATCAGGCAAAAGTGCATGGGGGCAAGGCTTCCGGGAGTGAAATAGTATCTTCGACTTTCGGGGGATTCAGTTATATCAAAAAGCTTAAAGACGGAATTCCGCCTAAAATAGAGACAAAGAACATTGAGGGACACAAGTTCTATGTTGTCATTGCAAACACGAAAGTTGATGCTCCGACAAGCCTTACTGTCGGATATCATGTTCCAAGCCTGATAAAGCGCGATTCTAAATTCGTGTATGGTGTGTTTGACAAAATAGCAGAGGTTGCAGAAGAAGCTATTCCTGCGCTGAAAGGTAAGAATGTAGAGGCTCTTGGCGAACTCATGAATGAAAACCAGAAACTGCTGTCATCTCTTGGGCTTTCGCACCCCAAGCTTGATGACTGCATAAAGGAAGCGCTAAGTGCGGGCGCACTCGGTGCAAAGCTTTCCGGCGGGGGCTGGGGCGGAATCATGTTTGCCTTATGTAGGGAGAAAGATGTTTCTGCGGTAAAAAAAGCGATAGCATCCACAGGGGCTGAAACAATTGAGACAGAGATTGGTGCCTGCGGCATTACTGTTAGCGAATGATTCTTGAGGTGTTTTAATGGATGAAAAAGAAATCATTGAAAAGCTTGAAAAAGGAAAACTTGGTTTGCGCTCTATTGATAAGCACTTTTCTCCAAAAGATGCGGCAGATGTGCGCAGAA
>JAGLMX010000044.1 GCA_023139785.1 Candidatus Aenigmatarchaeota archaeon
ACCTGTGTTCTAACTCAAAAACAGCCACACAAACACTCAGCTCTCAAGAACCAGAACGTCCGTATAAATTATTTCCCAACTTTTTCCAAAAACTTCTTTCGTATCTCAGCCACCTTTTTTTCATTAAGCCTCACATGAAGTGATTTACACTTTACAAGAAAACCAGGAGCCGAATCAATCATCTTTTCAAACAGCGCATCCCGAACCGTCCGGTCAATGTAATATTGCGCATCAATTCTTGCTTTAAGGGAATCCCGGACAAAATCAATTTCACCTTCGCTGAAGTACTCCTTAAGAAACTGTTTTGTAAATTCAATTGTGCACGAATGAATCTCACATTTTACCCCGAGTTTCATCATCAAAGAATACAAAGAAAAGTAAACCGCATAATATGCAGTTGATATTTTCCAGTCCCGACTCACATTTATCCTCATCGATTCCAGTGCTTCCTCTGCCTTTTTAATATAGGCTTCAGCAAGATTTGGGTTAGGATCAACCAGCTTTAGGCCGCCTCTTTTTGAGGCACACCATTTTAGTTTATTCATCCATCAGCACCGCATTCACAAACTGCTCTGAACCAAGAAACACAACATGATTTTTTAATATTTCTTTTAACAAAACATCTTTTTTTATGTTCTTTTCAAATGTTTTTGATGGATAGCATTTCACGCTTACATCAACACCATAAAGCTCTGAAACTTTTCTGATTCCAGCCACATCATATTTTCCTGCAACAAAAACATCAAGGTCAGAGTGCTTAGTTTCCGTTCCTTTGGCATAGCTTCCGAAAATAATACCTACTCCGGAAATAAAAGGGCGTGTCTTGTCAATTATTTCGTTTATCATCAGATTTTTCTCAAAAAAAGTTATTGCCTTATACTGCTCTGTAAAAACCAGATATCTTCGGCATGATGCGCTTCTTTTCAGAGTGTATGCTTTTATTTTACCCCTTATTTTTGATGTAATAAGCCCCTTGTCTTCCAGGCTCTCAAGAATGAGTTGAGCGGTTCTCGGGCTTATCTTAAGCAGTTTTTCAACTTCACGAATGTAATACTCACAATCATACCCGTTAGTAAACAAAGAAAGCACCCGCAGGTGATTTTCAGTTATGTTTAATTTATCATACATACGTATATTTTATAATACGATAGTATTTAAGCTTTTGGGTGTCTCGTTCTGCCAAAATATGCTGCCTCAGAACTCAACTACTAATTTAGTAGTAATTAGTATTTAATTAGTATTAAACCCGTTTTAACGCAAAAACCAGCCACACAAGCCTCATCTCTCAAGAACCCGAACTTCTGCATCGTCCCCGACCATGCTCTTGAATTTCCAGGGATCTGCCTTGACAACCTTGCCATAATGCATTGGAACAACAATCTTTGGCTTTATGATCGATGCGACCTCAGACGCCTCTGCCGCGTCCATTGTATATGTCCCGCCAATTGGAAGAAGCGCGACCTCCAGGCCTTGGAACTCCAAATCCTTCATCTCGGGAATAAGATCTGTGTCTCCTGCGTGATATATTTTCTTATTGCCAATAGTAAGAATATAACCAACTCCCGCTCCTCGTGGATGATACGGCTTATTGACATTATATGCCGGCATTACCTGCACCTTTATGCCAAGAACCTCGAACTTATCCACCTGCGAGACGCCCTTCGAATCAGGAATTTTGTGCGCAATCACATCAGGCATAACCACAAGCATACCCGGTTTCTTCAGCAGGTCTATTGATTTCTTGTCAAAGTGGTCATAGTGCCCGTGAGTAATAAGAACTAAGTCTGCCGGCTCACGTGCTCCCTCAAGGTCATACGGGTCTATGTATATTGAAAGATGGTCGCACTTTATCCAAAATGTTGCGTGCCCAAGCCACTTTATGACAATCCTGCCAAGATCCAATGTGTCTGTCATGGCAAACTATTGCCTGGCAACGGATATATATTTGACGTAAGCCCATATCAGGAACATGAAGGGGCTAACATATGTAATTCTCGCGCAAACGTGCTTTGCGCTGATAGGTGTGTTCACAAAATACATTGGCCCATCAATGAATTCTTTGACACTCAGTTTCTTCCGTGTGTTTATTGCATCCATATTCCTTTTGCTCGTCGCAGTCGTCTTTCGAAAAACAAAAGAACTGACAATAACAAAAAAAGACATTGTGCCTTTTTTCATCGTAGGCTCACTCTTTGCACTCGATTTTGTGTTCTTTATCGCTGCGTTCCATTATACATCACTAAGCGAGGTCGGCCTTCTGACTTCAATAGTACCTGTATTGGTTTATTTCATGGCCGCGAAATTTCTGGATGAAAAAATAAGCAAAAACGGCATTGTGGCGCTAGGCGCAGTGCTTGCCGGACTATACGCCATTAATTTTGCAGGCACAGGCGGATTCAGCAACGCTCACATTTTAGGCAATATTTTCGCTCTGGTCGGAAGCGTCTTTGCCGCGGGTTATATAACATACATGCGCTTTGAAGAAAGAAACCACTCATCCCTTGACGCCATCTTCTGGCCAATGGTCTTTGCGACAATCCTGCTTCTTCCTGTGATACTGATATTCAATTACACAGCAGTTGCGCAAACAGCATATATTTGGGTCCTCTTGTTAGGCGTAGTCTCAACAGGCATTGGATACCTGATTGTCTCACTTGCCCTAAAAAACATGGAAGCGCACACATACTCTCTTGCAGCCACAATAGCATTCCCCTTGATTTCAATAATGTTCGGCGCATTCTTTTTCAGCGAGGCTCTGACAATAAACATAATCATTGGCGGAGGGTTCATGCTCTTGTCTGCATTGATTGTGCATTATGAGAACCGCAAGATTGGAATTAACAAAGGATTATTGCGCAAAGTAAACCAGAAACTGCATAATTTGTGATAACTAAAACCCTCGTTCTTTCAGCGCACCCACAATAAAAGGCAGAACAATCGTAACATCAGCAACAACAGTGCAGTATTTAGAGTTCTTGGAAAGCTTTCCCCACGAGATCCCCTCGCGAAGCTCAGCCCCTGAAAGCCCGCCGTGCTCCGGGCGATCCATTGTTATCTGCACAGCACTTGAATGCTGCTTTGGTGAGAACTGCATTGCCTGCATGATAAAGTCCTTTGGCACCCCGCCTCCAAGAATGAATATTGATGAATTCTTAGCACCCCATGTCAAATCCATCATCTCGTTCATATCAAGAAACGTGTCAACATTAAGCTCATTCTCAAGCATGTAGCTCCACGCATGAAACCCTATTGCAGAGTCAGCAATCCCGGGGCAAAAAACAGGAATGTTTTTGTCTGCCGCAGTCCGGAGAATTGAATTCTTGTCAGGAATCTTTTTGCCAAGCTCAAACAAAAACTCGCGCACGCCCATTCGCTTTTTAGGCATCGTCGAAAATATCTTGTGAAGTTTTTTCTCAAGATCTTCATATGCCTCATTAGGCAAAAAGACATCGTAAATCCGGTCAATCTTCTGTTCGCGCAATTTCACATCATCAGCCCTCTCTGTCCCGCGAGAGTGGCTGTGCCCGTAAGCCTCCATTATGTCATGCACAATGTTAGCCCCTGTTGTCACAACAACATTTGCCCAGCCGTCATTTATCATGTCCCGAAGAATCTGCCTCATGCCTGCCGGAACGAGTGCGCCCGCTATACCAAGAAACATCACATTCTCCTTGTCACGAAGCGACTCCTCAAGAATATCTGTTGCCTCACCGAGACGGCGCCCCCCAAAGGCTGCGCCCTGCATCTCTTTAATCAGCTTGGATACCGGAATGTTCTTTTTAACATTAATGTGGTTGATTTTTTTGTGGTGCATACAATCTTATTCGGAAGAGTGTTTAAAAATGTGGCGGAGTGCTATTCCCCCGTCATTTTTTTGATTGCCTGAAGAAACTGATCAAAACAGCTTCCTGCAACAGAAACAGCATCTTCCGCCTCAAGCACATTCGGGCGGTATCCATAGTAATTTATGTTGTGCCTAAGTCTTCGAAGATTATCTATGAGATATGTCGACCTTTTGGTTTTTACTTTGAGTTTTAGAGTTCCCCTATTGGCATCAGATGGTCTTCAGACTCAATGCCGTCCACAACAAGCAAAGCATCTCCAAGCATCCTAAAACACTCATAAATATTTCGCACAATAGTCGGTGCAGATTCTTCTGTCGGCTTTAGCGACAAGGTAAACGACATCTCCATTTCCGCAGCATTTATGATGCTAAGCGCGTTTTTCCGATCAGGCTTTTTATATCTCATTATGGGCGCACCTCTAAAAAGCCTTCAAGCACAATGCCATTTGCGATGTTGGCAAAAAGGTTCAGGTCAACTTTGTTCCTTGAAAAAACATGAAGATTAACCAGAACATTTTTCCGATAACCCATCTGAACCAAACCCAATTCAATAATTTGCGGCTTTTCGTCAGACAACACTTCAACTGCGATATCTATGTCGCTCTTTTCTGTGTCGTCCCCTTTTCTATAGCTACCGAATAAAACAATTGCCCGCGAATTAGGAATCATCTTATGTATTTCAGAAATTATTGGAGACGAATAAATCATGCCCAAATTATAGCTCACTTTTAATGTAGAATTAAGCGGGTGTTCTTTATTGCAGGAAATTCTCCATGTTCTGCCAAAAACTTCTTTTTTCAAAAATCCCTCATTTACAAAATAATTAATTGAAATGCTCGCGATTGTTTTTGATATCCTCAGCTCGCTTGCAATATCACTAAGGCTAATTCCTTTATCGGGATGTGAAAAAAACCAGTACATTATCTTGAGCTGTGTATAAGTCGTTTCAGAGGTAGTTAAGTTCTTCAACTGTTTAACCATACGTATGGTTACAAACGAAACTATATAAACTTTTTGAGAACCATATGGTTTTAAAAAGAACCATGCGCTCAGCAAGAAACAACCATTGCAAAGCATCATTTCTATCGGCAACCCCCACAAATAGCCTTTAAAAATCTATTCCCTCCTGTTATATATACTGTTTTTTGAGGACGAATACATGCAAGACGACAAAATCATAATACGCGGTGCAAGAGAGCACAACCTGAAAAACATAGACGTAGCCATACCCAGAAACAAGCTGGTCGTGATTACCGGGCTTTCAGGCTCAGGAAAGTCCACCCTTGCATTCGACACCCTTTACGCCGAAGGGCAAAGGCGGTATGTCGAGTCACTTTCACCCTATGCGCGCCAATTCCTTGGATTAATGAACAAGCCCGATGTTGACTCAATCGACGGGCTCTCACCCGCAATATCAATTGAGCAAAAAACCACAAGCAAAAACCCGCGCTCAACTGTCGGAACCGTCACCGAAATCTATGATTACCTTCGCCTGCTTTTCGCGCGAATCGGTCGCCCCCACTGCCCTGTTTGCGGAAAGGAAATAAAGCCGCAAAGCGTTGATGAAATCGTTGAAAAAATACTTACTCTGCCAAAAGACACAAAAGCAGAAATACTCTCGCCTGTTGTGCGCCAGAGAAAAGGAGACTATCATGCACTTGTAAAAGAGCTTGCAAAAAAAGGATTCACAAAAGTAAGAATCAACAGCAAAATACATGAAACAACTGAAGACATACGCCTTGACAAACAAAAAAAGCACAACATAGAAATCATAGTAGACAGAATAATAATTTCCAAAGACCTGAAATCAAGAATAACTGATTCTGTTGAGAACGCACTTCACGAAGCAGACGGGCTTGTAATTATCAAGTCAGGCAAA
>JAGLMX010000045.1 GCA_023139785.1 Candidatus Aenigmatarchaeota archaeon
GCGTGTCTTATGAGACCGGCGGCGTTAAGTGGCTGATGGATGCAGGCCAACTATTTTTCCTTGCCCCCGAACTTCAGAAAGTTGCAGTCTTCAGAAAGATAGAAAAGCCGTTTCTTATTGCATCAGAAAACATGGATTGCAGGCACTGGCAGAAGCTTGCAGAGACATGCGCCAGACTCCTGAACGAAGGCGACAAGGGCGTAGTGGTCACACACGGTACAGACACCCTTCATTATACTTCCGCAGCCTTGTCTTTTATGCTGAAAAACCTTACAAGCCCGGTTGTTCTTACATACTCACAGCGCTCAACTGACAGGGGAAGCACAGACACACCCATGAACCTCGTGTGTGCAGCAAAAGTTGCCGCAACGTCAGATATAGCAGAGGTTGTGCTTGTAGGGCACGGCGAATCAGGGGATACATTCTGTATTGCAAACAGGGGCACAAAGGTAAGAAAGATGCATACTTCAGTGCGCCATACATTCCGCCCGGTAAATGATGTTCCTGTTGCGAAAATCTGGCCTGACGGGAATACAGAATATTTGGGTGAACACAAAAAGAGGGCAAAAGGAAAAGTGATTGCAGACACAAAATTTGAAGAGAAAGTCGCACTCATAAAATATTGCCCTGGCGCAAACCCTGAAATGATTGATTTTCTTCGCGAAAAGAAGTATCGCGGTATTGTAATTGAGGCAACAGGGCTTGGGCATGTTGCAACAGACGAAAGCAAAAACAACTGGCTTCCTGCAATAAAGCGCGCAATCAATTCCGGAATGCTTGTTTGCGCTGCCGCGCAAACACTATATGGCAGGCTGGATCCTCTTGTATATGGCGAGGGAAGAAAAGTCCTTTCACTCGGTGTTGTATATCTCAAAGATATGCTCCCTGAAACAGCTTATGTCAAGCTTGGCTGGGTGCTGGGCCATACCAAAGACACTAAAGAAGCTGAAAAGATGATGCTTACAGATTATGCCGGTGAAATTACAGCGCGCACAGGCACAAAAACATTTCTTTACTGAACATGATATCATATTGGTGTAAGAGGCACGTATGTCGCTTCAGGCACCGGAAATATATGCCTGAACAACAATTTGTTCTCGTTTTGTTAACAATTAACAAATACATTCCACAGGTCATGGTTTTTCAAAATAAAGACTTTCGTTAACAATTAACAATATATTTTTTCATCAAAAAACGCAATAAAGCGCCCCTTTTATGCCTCCAGAACCCTTGTAAACTATATATATGGCGCTATCTCAATATATGTACATTAATGTATAGGTTCATAGATTAACCAATGCATTGGTTATAGGGACTTGGTTTGGGGAGATATTTAATGCACAGAGTACTGCTTACGTTGTTTCTTTTCTTTGCATTAATAAAAAACTCCCTTACCTGTAAGCCAAAAACGCCGTTTGCCAAGACACACATAAGGAAATTCTGTGTTGCCCTTAAATCTCAGGCAAATGCCGTTACATTCATTTTCCTAAGTGGAATAGTCCTTAGCCAGTCCCTTATAATTGCCTACAATTTTATGAATTCTACAACACAGAATTTGTCTTTTTCTGATGGTATGAGCACACCGACAGGGTTTTCTATTGGTGTTCCTGAACAGGGTGAAGATTCTTTGGCAGTACCTGAAGAGCTTAATGAGCCTGCATTTAGCGAGCCTGTTTTGGAAGAAGTGCCGGATGGCGCAGGCGATAACAGTGAAAGCCCGGAAGGTAGTTCTGCACCCGCAGATGTGTCTGAAGCCGTAGATGATGGGCCGGCAAATGCGCAAACAGAAGAACCGGATAGTGAAGAAATTCAGGAACCGCAGACCCCTGCCGCAACAAGCCCCGAAGATGAAACTACAGAACCCGCTACACCTGCTGATGACGAGGAAGAAGTTTCGCAGGAAATTCCTGCGGAATCAGATGAAAATCTTGCTGAACGTCCTTCAACACCACAGGATGAACAGGAAAACGAGTCGCAGGAAAATCCGCCATCAGAAAGCCCACCAGATACAAATTCCACACCGGAAAGTCTGCCTGAGCCAATAACAGTTCCTGTTGAAAATGAAACCAGTGAACTATCAATTCCGGCATTGCCTGATCCCGTTAACGAAACACAGGACTTAAATGAAACAATTGATGATTATGACAACACAACGGTTTCACCGGAACCGCCAACTGAAAACAACAGCACAGATGCTGATGTGCCGGACGTTACACCACCCGTTTTTGAAGAGGCAATACTGGAAGCATCACTTGTTTTTCCTTTAAACATCCAAAGAGGAGACACATTCACATTGGTTGTTAGTTTAACAAATACAGGCTCTGCGCCTGCAAACAATATCGTGGTTGAGCCGCAAATGCCGTCTGGCGCAATCACAACCGAAGCAAGCAAAACAATTGATTCTCTTGCTGTCGGCGAATCTTCTGAAATTGAGTTCACAATCCAACTGTCATACGAAACCCTGCTTGGGGAAAACGAAATCACCGTGAGGGCTACCTATGAATAGCGCCATCACACCCCTCGGAATTGGAGCAGGGCGCTTTGGCCGCGGTAGGCATCCGCACCAAAACATAAGGGGCAATAAGAAATCCGAATCAGGGCAGGGGCACATGTTTTTGCCATTATTTATTTTGTTCATGACTTCTGCGACAGTACTTGCAACCAACTCAACAATTGGAGGGAACATTACCGGCATGGTTGTCGGGGCAGCTGACGTATCAGCCCCAAAAACTATTGAGGCAACAGCACATTTCAATGTATGGGCAGAGACATTTCTTGAGCTTCAGGCAAACGAAAGCTACGCTCTCGCCACTTTGCATCTTGACAACAGCTCAGCACTCAGCCAGAAAGAGATAATCTTTTATCTTGACAACATACTTTTTGCAACAAAAACAACTGATGATTTCGGGCAGGCAGAAATTCCATTGAATCTTTCTTCAGGCAGCCACATAATAAGAGCTGTTTTTGAAGGAATAGATTCCGGGTTTCTTTATTCCTCTGAATGTGAGTTTTCTTTTGAAATAGAAAGTGAAACAGAAACTCCTGATTTGAACGACACTATGGACGAGACAAACCAGACAGCAAACGAAACCGTTAATGAAACAATCGCACAGGTTGTCTATCCTCGCTTAACACTCTCAATTTCTTCGTCATCAATCGTGAATGTTTCAGAAAGCTTTGATGTATTGTATATAATTTCATCCCTTTACGCACCGTCAAACATAAGCCTACATTTTGAAATTCCTTCTTCTTTTTCTGCAAGCGACACAGAAAAAACATTTTACCTTGGAGCAAATGAATCAGTAAGCGGGCAGATATCAGTTGTTCCAACTGAATGCAATGATACTTACACCGTAACTGCAACAGCATTCAGCATTGACAATGCCTCGATAAGTGCCGCAGACTCAATTGGAATTTTTGTTGAGTGCAATGAAACAAACCAGACAAAGTTGGTTGTGGAGGAAGTAGAGCTTGTCCAAGGCCCTGCTGAAATCGGGAAGCCGGTCAAATGGTACAAGACAATACGCGTTGAAAACACAGATGATTTAGAAGCGGTTGATGAGATCGTAGATGCCGACATCCCTGCATTGTCAACAAACATTATTGTAAAGGAAAATGTGCCAAAGAAAAAAGGCATATCAATATCATCGTCTGCCAAAACAAAAGTAAAGACAAATGAAAGAAAATGGAAAGAGCCTGTAGTCAAGCCAAACGAGATTCTGGAATATGTTGTGGAGTACGAGACACCTGCACCGCAAATGAATCTTGAAAAAGTTCCTGAAGACGAGCTTCCGCCAAACACAAATTTCTATGACACAATTAGGATAAGCCACGATGACGAAAACAACACACTCCACTATGAAAATGTCACTGTCAGGATACCCTATCCCGAGCACTACGACGTTTTGTTCAAGAACGGCTTTATTGACCTTATGTGGCTGAACGGCACAGAGAAATTTTTTGACAGGCCAACTTCAATCATGGATGACTCGCGATTCAGCGTTATTTTCGAGGACACAGACAACAACGGCGTTGATGACACAATTGTTTTCACAGTTCCAAAATTATCTGCGAGTGATTATGGCTTGCCGGGCTATTCATGCGTAGAGAATACTGACAATGTTGCATACACTGCAGCCAAGACCACAGATTCGGGTACATGGACACCTTCGTACAACTGTCTCTCGGGTGGATTAAATTGCCAGATGGTAAATGTATCTATTGACAGGAGATATCTGATTACAGGTGCCGGTGCAGGCGGTGGCTCTTTTTATATAGACCAGCCTATTACCGGAACGGATTATTATTTGTCATATATATATGATGTAGACAGTTGCAGCTATTATGATTCCACACTTGGTGGCATAAACCGAACCGCAGGGATTTGTGACGAGACATGCGATGGCCAGAATCCTGTATCGGGCACGGTCGGAACATGTAATCTTACAGGGCTTGGGTTCAACACAAGCAGCTACACATATACGATATTCGGAGGAAACAAGGAAGTTACAGATGTGTTCGCTATAAATTACACATGGTGCTGGCAGGAAGCAAGCCCGCAGTTGAGCAGCCCCCAAATAAAATCAGAAAGTGCTGCAAGTTGGGGAACCACAACAACAGGCGGTTGGGGAGAAAGATTCTATTTCAACATAAGCGTTGTTGACCAGCAGGGGAACAACGTTAATCTAACCTTATGGTGGAACGAAACATATGGTGTGGCAAGAGCGCACAGTTATCTGAATGGGACATTGTGTTCATCGTGCGGCACGGAGCAGAACAAGACCCTGGACTACAAGGGATTTGTCTGTAACACCACATATTCGCAGTTGGATACAGATGCATATTTTAGAATTAATGCATCTGACAATTCAGCAGATAACTATAACAATTCGTGGGGCCCTGACTCAAGTTATTCTTTTGTAATAGAAAAAGACGAGGTAAATGTATACAATATAAGCCCTGGGTGGAACGCGACCGTCAACAGGAGCACTGCGTTTAATTTCACTATTCAAATTGTGGATGCTGATCGGAACACGGCAATAACATCAAGTGAAATATCCAACACAGATTCCCGTGTTGATATATCGTGGTTCGGGAGCAGTAGTTCTTTTAGTGAAGGATATATCACAGTTAATAATTCCGGCTACCTGAACAGGCAGATGGAAAATACCACAATCTCCTGGTGCCACCCGGATTTCTATCTTGGACAAAACTATTGGAAAGGAGGCGTTTCAAGTGGGGCAGATTGTTTCAAGGGAAATTTGACAGAGCCGACCCCTGCAAATGCATTACCTTTCATGCTATATGGAGATCTCCTGAATACAATAACACTTCCTGATGGGAGCGCGAACTATTCTGTAACAGACACAATAACATTCAAGGGCACAATAAAAGACGACTGCGATGCAGACATAACATCAAGTGCAACAGTCTATTTCAAAATGATTAACTCTTCCGGTTATGAGGTCGCAAACTGCCTTGCAAGCTATGATGGTGGAGAAAGTGTGTGGAAGTGTTCCATAGCAACAGACTTTGGTTTTTACAAAGGATATTACAACATTACAATGAACTCTTCAAAGGCGTATTATCATTCAAGCTCTTCTACTTTTGGAAATGCGTTCTATCTGAAAGCAGTCCCGCTTTTAGAAAACCCTTCTGTTGATC
>JAGLMX010000046.1 GCA_023139785.1 Candidatus Aenigmatarchaeota archaeon
TTTACAAAGGAAAACTTGATTTTGAAATCCGCGAAATTAAGCTTGATGAAATACCTCAAACAAAAACAAAAATAATGATGAATGTCGGAAACCCGGGACAGGCATTTGATAATTCATTCATACCAAATGATGGTGTCGGCCTTGCGCGCGAGGAGTTTGTGATAAATTCACACATAAAAATACACCCTCTAGCACTAGTACATTTCAGTAAGATAAAAAAGGACAAAAAAAACAAGGACGTAGTAAACGAAATCGAATCTCTGACTTATGGCTACAAAAACAAAACAGATTTTTTTGTTGACAAACTCGCAGAAGGTATTGGTACAATTGGCGCCGCATTTTATCCTAAAGACGTCATAGTTCGATTGTCAGACTTCAAATCCAATGAGTATTCAAACCTGATTGGAGGAAAGCTTTTTGAGCCAAGTGAAGACAACCCCATGATTGGGTGGCGGGGTGCGTCCCGGTATTATTCTGATAAATACAGGGCAGCGTTTGTTCTTGAGTGCAAAGCCTTAAGAAAAGTCAGGGACGACTTTGGCCTCAATAATGTAAAGATTATGATTCCATTTTGCCGAACAGTTACTGAAGGAAAAGCGGTTTTGGCAGAAATGAAAAAGAACGGCCTCAATAAAGGAGAAAACGGGCTTGAGGTCTACGTCATGTGCGAGATTCCTTCAAACGTGATTCTTGCAGACAAGTTCTCTGAAATCTTTGACGGTTTTTCAATCGGCACAAATGACCTGACCCAATTGACACTGGGGCTTGACCGTGATTCTGAAATTGTCTCACACATTTATGATGAGCGAAACGAAGCAGTCAAACGCCTGATTACCTGCGTGATAAAAACAGCAAAAGAAAAAAAGAGGAAAATTGGAATATGTGGGCAGGCGCCAAGCGACTTTCCTGATTTCGCAGAGTTTCTTGTTGAGTGCGGTATTGATTCAATTTCTCTGAACCCTGACACGGTTGTCAAAACAAGGCTCAAGATTGCTGAAAAAGAAAAGAATCTTGCGGGCAAGTAAGTCAATAAGCATAATAATCTTCTCGCACAACCTATCTCTATCAGGGGCCTTGGGGTAGCTTCGCGCACTGCAAACTGTTTTGCGCGCTACAATGGTATCCTTCCGGTTTCGGGGACCGGGGACCTGTGTTCAAATCATGCAATTGCCTTGTAAGCTCAAAGCCATCGCATGTGAAAATCACAGGGGCCCCATGTTTAATGAGTGAGTCCACAAACGGCTTGCTCGGTTCGTTTGTGAAGCGATCCATTAAACAGCTTGAAAAGCTCATCCAATACCACAGTAGATTTTCATGATTTTTGGTGAGTGAGTCCGAAATTGGTATGCTCGTCTCAATTTCGAGGCGAACCACCAAAAAGCTTGAAAAGCTTAACCAAGAGTCTTGAGAGATTTTCATGATTTTTGACGAGCGAGACCTTGCGAAACATGCTCGTATTGAGCAAGAGTTGAGCCATCAAAAAGCCCGAAAATTCGAGCCAATGGAACTTGTTGAATTTTCGAGGATCTCAAAAACGGCCCCAATTTGTCGTTTTTGAGACTGCATAGACAAATACTATGCAAGTAGTTAGATATTAAGGCACAACAAGCCACGCAATGTACGAGGTGTAATTATGCAACCAGTAATGAAGCAAGCACAGCAAAATATAATGAAAAGCAGGATGCCGCCGATTTTCGCGGATGAAGCAGTGATAATAACCCCTATCAGGGCAATGAAAGACAAAGACGGAAAAATAACAAAAGAAGGCCATGTGGTTGTTGTTTTTGTTGACATGACAACCCAGCAACCCGTCTCAAAAATTGCAATGACTATGACAACTGCGAAAAACCTTGAGCGCGCACTTGCAAATTCAATAGGGCGTCTTGAAAAGGATCTCAAGTCAAAGAACATCCCGACAAAGCCAATTGAAAAAACAGAAACTTCAACAAAGTACATTGGGTGATGTTATGGCTAATGACTGCATATTCTGTAAAATCATTTCCGGACAGATACCTGCATTGAAGATATACGAAGATGCAAACTTCATAGGTATTCTTGACATAAATCCCAGGCGCCGCGGGCACGCTGTTATAATACCAAAGCGCCATGTAAAAACGCTTCTCGAACTGCCAGAAAAACTTGCAGGCGAATATCTTGAAGTTGTGCAGGCTGTTGCAAGGCACATAGTCGGGGCTCTCGGAGCAAAAGGATTCAATTTCGGCTCAAACAACGGCGAGGTAGCCGGCCAGATGGTACCTCACGTCCACATACATATTCTTCCAAGATTTTCAGGCGAGAAGATAACAGCAGGTTTTGAAGCAATATTTCAGCCGGATGAAGCACTGAAAAAAGAGCTTGAGCCAACACAGAAAAAAATCGGCAGGCTCGCACCACTAATCCGCCCTGATTTTTCTGAAAAAAAAGAAGAGAAAAAGCCCGAGAAAAAAGAAGAAACAAACACAGATACTGGCGAGCCCAACTGGGATTTTAATGGAAAAGAAGGCCAACCAGCGAATTTTTAAGCACAACAATATATATTTTGCCGCCCTATTCTGACTATGAAAAAAACAGGCTTTTGCGGAACTGACAAACACATTGCACTAATTAGTTCTACTATTATCGTCCGCTAAGCCCCCAACCGATTAAACAACTTTTTTGGAGGGAATTACTATGGGTGAATGTATTATCTATCGAGAAGCAAAGAATAATTGAGTTGTACTCTAGTCCATACTTTAATGGACGAATCGAAGCGTTTCAAACAGAGCACAACATACGCCATCGCACCGAACTACAGAAAACAGCCAATCTATATGGACTCAACACGTTTGTCGATACTGTTATGAGATATTTTCTTAAGAATCTCACTGACAATGATGCACCCATAATTTATAATGAGGGAGTGCCATTTCTCACTCAAAAAGAGAAAGCATACAACCTAGCCCTAAAAACCATTGCAGACCCAAGAAAACTTGAACATCTGCTTGCAAACCCTTAAAAACATTAAAAAAACACTCTACTTGTGAACACCATGTACGACCAAAAAGAAATCGAGAAGAAAATAGCAGAACTCTGGAAAAAAGAAGACGTCCCGAATAAAGTCAGGACAAGAAACCCGAAAGGCAAAAAATGCTATGTCCTCGACGGTCCGCCATACACAACAGGAGAGCCTCATGTCGGGCATCTTAGAACCACCCTTGCAAAGGATCTCTGGATAAAGCTAAGAATGATGCAAGGGCATAATGTGCGCATACAACCTGGTTTCGACTGCAACGGGCTTCCGATTGAAAACAAGGTTGAGCTGGAGCTTGGTGTAAAGTGCAAGAGCGACATAGAAAAAATTGGTGTCGACAAGTTCATGAAAACCTGCGAGCAATATGCTGAAGGAAACATACCAAAATGGCTTGATGTATACAAGCGCTTTGCAGCATGGGTTGGCTGGGTTGAGCCATACAAGACATACAAAAACTATTACCACGAAAGCGGCTGGTGGACAATAAAACAGATTTATGACAAGGGATTTTTGATTCCCGGCGAAAAGCCGCTCTACTGGTGCCCGCACTGCGAAACAGCAATTTCTGCGTTTGAAGCACAAGACAGCTATAAAGACGTTACAGACCCTGCAGTTTATGTAAAATTTCCGCTCAAAGAAAAGGAAAAAGAATATCTCGTAATATTTACCACAACCCCTTGGACTTTTCCGGCAAATGTTGCCGCAGCAGTACACCCCGATGAAAAATACGTACGTGTTAATGCAAATGGCGAGGTTCTGATTCTTGCAGAAAAACTCCTGAAAGACGTTATGAAAAAAGCAAAGGTTTCTAATTACAAAGTTCTTGAAACATTTCAAGGAAAGAAGCTTGAGGGAACAAAGTACCTGCCCGCACTTGACATCCCACTTCAAAAAGGGCTTGAAAAAGAAGCGAAAGCGCAAAAAGTCATACTTTCGGTTCCGATACTCCTGAAAAAGGGCGCGGGCAAGACCGCAGTCAAGACAGGCTCTGATGCAAAAGCAGAATTCGGCCATCTTGTCACAATGGATGTCGGAACAGGAATAGTCCACATTGCTCCCGGCCACGGACAGGAAGACAACCGCATCGGTGCGCACTATGGTTTGCCGGTTGTTTCGCCTGTGAAAGAAGACGGAACATTTGAGGACGATGCCGGAGAGTTCAAAGGACTATTTGTCAAGGACGCAGACAAAAAAATAATCAAATACCTGAAAAAACGCGGGCTTCTTCTTTATTCCGAGCAGATAACACACTCTTACCCTCTTTGCTGGAGATGTAAAAGCCCACTAATATTTAGAATGAGCAAACAGTGGTTCTTCAAAATTGATGCAATAAAGCAGAAAATGCTTGATGCCAACAGCAAAATAAACTGGATGCCTGATTTTGCGCGCGTCCGTATGCACAACTGGCTTGAGGATGCTGAGGATTGGGCATTCTCAACCCAGAGATACTGGGGCATCTCAATACCCATATGGGTCTGCGAAGATTGCGGTAAAACCAAAGTCATAGGTTCACGCAAGGAACTCCAAAAAGAAGCCATAGAAAAAATACCAAATGATGTTGACTTGCACAAAAATACTGTTGACAAAATCCACATAAAGTGCCAATGCGGCAAAACAATGAGCCGCATCCGCGATACTGCAAACGTATGGTTTGACTCAGGCATTGCGCCCTGGGCGTCAATGGGATACCCATTCCAAAACAAAGACGTTTTTGAAAAGTTCTGGCCCGCAGACCAGATATCAGAGAGTCAGGATCAGGTTCGCGCATGGTTCTACCACATGCTTTTCATGGGAATGATAACTTTTGATGAGACTCCTTTCAAGGCAGCCTCAGTCACCGGATGGGTGCTTGACAAAAAAGGAGAGAAAATGTCAAAATCCCTCGGAAATGTGATTTCTGCAGAGGCTGCAATAGATGAACTTGGCACAGATGTTGTGCGCTTCTACTATTGCTATGACACCGCATCATGGGACACGCAAAAGTTCAACAAAGACTCTGCGCGCGAGATAAACAGGATTCTAAACTCTCTTTGGAATGTAAAAGAGTTTTACAATAGCTATGGCGGAACCAAAGAAGAAAAAATAACCCCTGCACGTCTCAAAAAAGAAGACAAATGGATTCTTTCGCGCGCAAACACTTTGACAAAAGAATACACAGAACATCTTGAAAAATTCGAGTGGCATTTTGCAGGAAGAAAGCTTGCAGAATTTATACTAAACGACTTTTCGCGCTGGTATATAAAACTCGTGCGCGCACGGGTATCAACCTCTTACAAGGGCGACGACAAGGAAAACGTTTTTGCAGTAAGCGCATACATTCTTCGAAAAATAGCACTTCTGCTCACCCCCGTCTGCCCATTCATGTCAGAAGCGATATTTCAGGAAATGAAAACTTCCGGCACAAAAGAGAAATCCGTGCATTTTTGCAAGTGGCCCGAATATGACAAAGAATATGTTAACTCAGCACTTGAAAAAGACATGGATGTTGCAAAAAATATTGTTGAGGCATCGAACTCCGCAAGACAAGACAACGACCTCAAGCTCAGGTGGCC